>OMVH01000049.1 GCA_900314365.1 uncultured Prevotella sp.
GCAAAGGGCCTAAGCCCTTGGCGCTGACACAAAGAGGTTTTATCGGTTTTGGTCTAAATCAGTAATCGCTGATTTAACTGTTGATTATCCATAACTTGATGTCCTGCATTTAAAGGCTCTTTCGATATTACCAAATGTGTCACCCTAAGTCTGTTTCTGTTTCTTATGGGTTGCTGATTATCAATGATAGTATTTTATCTCAACAAAAAAGTGACGAAGTCGGGAAAGTATTTTGGGGGCATAAAATACGCTTTCTGTCTTTGGAATAATAGTGCAAGGAATGTCGATCCTGACTTTGCAAGCGTGTTTCGCCAAAGTGTTTTCGTGGCTTTGGTAATCCAAAACGGTCACAAACAACACCTAATGCGCACAAGCACGTGCAATGTCAACAGGCGCAAATAAAACTACTCACAAGGCAATCCGCTGTGCCGACCATTCGATTTGTTTGTCCACAGCAGGGTGCGGCCCTCGTGGCCGTCCGTATCCAGCGGGCATGTGTTGTGTGTGGGAAACTATACTCATTCTTTTAGCGTGGTGGTGTTATTCAAAAAACGAGAGGAAAAAGTCTAACTTCTTCGCTCTACTTGATTATGGAAATGACTTTTCATGCTGTTTTTGTTTGATTTAGTTACGGCTTGCTTACTCTCCGTGCTTTATAAGCGATTTGTGATATGGATAATTAGTTTTTGTTTTCATTTTGTACATTCCTGTTTGCCTTTGATTGACCTATATCAATTAATTTGTGGCAAACTTGAAACTTCCGTTAAATTTAACATAAATTCCTTGGTTGTGATATTTCGTTTAATTAGTTTTGCAGCAGTAATATTAATTAAAAGGAGATTAAATGAGAGATTTTTTTTATTTATCGTAACTATTTTCAGCCGATAGGTGATAGTTAGAAATAGACTGCAAGGTTGCTGGAGCGACATTAAGAGAGAGTTTTTAACAGTTAGTCAGTAAAGAGAAATAAGTTTTTATGAAGAAAAGACTTTGCTTATTCATTGCATGCCTCTTCTTGTTCCTGGAGGGGGCTTTAGCACAAGTCCCGGTGCGTGGTCTTGTCACTACAGCCGAGGATGGTGAACCAGTGGTAGGCGCCTCTGTGAAGGTAGAAGGTACCCAGACCGGTACCATCACCGATACTGAGGGGCGTTTTTCATTGACAGTTCCCAGTGTTGGTACGAAGTTGTTGGTGTCCTACATTGGTATGAAGTCACAGACAGTCAAGGCTTCGAAGGACATGAAGATTGTGTTGGAAAGCGACAACCAGCAACTCGACGATGTTATGGTAGTGGCTTTCGGAACCCAGAAGAAGAGTGCCTTTACGGGTGCAGCCTCGGTAGTCGATTCGAAAGAGCTGTCCAAGCACATCTCCACCAACGTGGTAAACTCACTGAGCAGTAGTGTCCCGGGCCTGCAAATCCGCGGAACATCAGGTGCTCCGGGTGCAGGAAACGGTTCCATTAACATTCGTGGTATTTCCTCGCTCGAGTCGGGTACGACGCCGCTCGTCATTGTCGACGGTGCTCCTTATCCAGCCTCGCTGAGCAACATACCGCAGGAGGACATTGAAAGTGTCACCGTGCTTAAGGACGCTGCCAGTGCTGCCCTCTATGGAGCACGTGGAGCCAGTGGAGTGATTATCATCACCACTAAGAAAGGCAACACGCAGGAAGCCAAGGTGACGGTCGACATGAAGTGGGGCTCCAACAGCCGCGCCGTGCAGGACTACGACACCTTCACCGACCCGGGGTCCTACTATGAAGCCTACTACGGAATGCTCTATAACTATTACTTCTACGGTAGCGGCCTTTCGACAGTGGCTGCCAATCAAAAAGCCAACAGCGCCATGCTCAGCCAGTTGGGCTACAATGTCTACACCGTGCCCGACAATCAGCAGCTCATCGGTCTCGACGGCAAGCTCAATCCTAAGGCCACACTCGGCCGCAGCTACAAAGCCAGCAATGGCGAGACCTATTATATGACGGCCGACAACTGGAACGACGCTGCCTACAGCGACGCACTCCGCCAGGAGTACAACATCAGTGTGAGCGGTGGAAACACGCGCAGCTCCTTCTATGCCAGTGCAGGCTACCTGAAGGATGACGGTGTCATCGAGTACACGGGCTACGAGCGCATCACTGCCCGTATCAAGGCCGACTACCAGGCTAAGAAATGGCTCAAGGTGGGAGCCAACGTGGGCTTCGTCCACTCTACGACCGAGAACAACGCTAACATGGGCACTGGTCTTGGCTCTGCCAACCTGCTCTATTACACTTCGCTGATGGCTCCTATCTATCCCATCTACGTTCGTGTGCTCGACGCCAACGGCAATCCTACCATCCGTACCGACAGCTACGGCAACCCGCAGTACGACTACGGTGTGCCTGCATCCAACTTTGTAGACAGTCCTGCCCGTGCCTTCATGGCTCAGGGCAACCCTCTCGGTACTAACCGTTACAGCAAGAATGAGAGTAAGGGCAACCAGTTCAACGGTACCTTAACCGCTGAAATCACCTTCACCGATTGGCTGAAGATGAACATCAGCAGCAATGCCAACTTAGGCCTGACCAACGGTTCCAATTACGACAATATGCTTTATGGAGGTGCCGTGAGTGTGAACGGCCGTCTCGTCAAGAGTCAGTCGAATACCCTGCGCACCAACAACTCGCAGACCCTCAACTTCCACAAACTCTTTGGCAGACACGATGTCGACGTCATGGCCGGTCACGAGTATTATCGTCAGAAGACGCGTTACCTCGACGGTACCAGCTCAGGCGGCTTCTCGCCCTCTATCCTCGAGCTCAATGCCTTTGCCAAAGTGGAGGACAACAATTCTTACACCACGTTCTACAATGTGGAAGGCTGGTTCGGCCGTGCTCTCTACAATTATCAAGAGAAATATTTTGCCTCTGCTTCCTACCGCCGCGATGCCTCCAGCCGCTTCTCCAAGAAAGACGGCAAGTGGTGGGGCGACTTCTGGTCATTGGGCGCCGCTTGGGCCATGCACAAAGAGCCCTGGTTCAAGGTGGACTGGCTCAACAACCTCAAGCTCAAGGTCTCCATCGGACAGCAGGGTAACGATAACGTGGGTAACTACTATTACACCAATCTCTACACCCTCACAAAGGCCAGCGACACGCAGATGGCGCCCACTTTTTCCCTGCTCGGTAATCCCAACCTGACTTGGGAGACGACGACCAACTTCAATGTCGGTGTTGAGTTCGGCATTCTCAATAATCTGGTGAGCGGCTCGCTGGATGTCTACAACAAGAAAATCAGCGACATGCTTTTCTGGCTCTCCATGCCTGAGTCGGTGGGTACGCGTGGCTACTACGGCAACATCGGCGACATGCGCAACCGTGGCTTTGAGCTTAATCTCACGGTGAACCCCATCCGCACGCGTGACATCAACTGGACCATCAGCGGATCCATCTCGCACAACTCGACGAAGATTCTCAAGTTGCCCTCACAGCAGACGATGGACTACGGCGGCTACGTGGACAACGGAACCGGCAACAACTGCTGGTATACTGTGGGTGGTCCGCTCTACAATGCTTTCCTGCCCAAGTATGCAGGCGTAAGCGAGACCGGTGAGGCTCTCTACTATGTGGACACTTCCGTCCCCGAGAGTGACCGTACCAACTATCCGAGCACGAAGATGGATGCCACGACAACCGACTGGAACCGTGCAGGCCGCTACACCACAGGCTCCCTTCTGCCTAAGGCCAGCGGTGGATTCACCACCTCTTTCTCGGCTTACGGCTTCGATGCCTCTCTGACCTTCGACTATCAGATTGGTGGAAAGGTCTACGACCGTCGCTACGCTCAGTTGATGAGACCCGGAACAGGCAGTGGCGGTTCCAACGGCAACAATTTCTCTGTTGACGTGCTCAAGGCTTGGAGTCCTAACAACACAAGCAGCAACATACCTCGTTTCTGGTATGGCGACCAGTTCACAGCATCAGAGTCCGACCGCTTCCTCGTTAGTGCCAGCTATCTCAACTTCCAGTCGTTCACGCTCGGCTACACACTGCCCAAGCGCCTGCTCAGGCTGACTCCTTTAGACAGCGTCCGCTTCTATGTGGCCGGTGAGAACCTCTGCTTCTGGTCGGCCCGCAAGGGACTTGACCCGCGCTATTCCTATGCACGCAACGAGTATGTGAACGTCTATTCGCCTGTGCGCAACGTGTCCGGCGGCATTCAGGTAACATTCTAATCAATAGGAGACATAAGATATGAAGAAGATATTTTCAAGTATTGCGTTATCGGTTTTCGGCGGCATACTGCTCACGGGCTGTATGCAGGAATTCTCGCCTCAGAACTCAACGGTGACCGAGGAGCAGGTGGCCAACGCGCCCGGAGCTCTCAGCAACTTCGTCAGTGCTCTCAACGCCACGATGGCAGGACAGTTTGCCTACCAACCCACCGAAACCTATGTCTACGACTTCGGCTATACTGCTTTCTTCCTGGAGCGCGACGCCATGGGCAGCGACTTCATTGCGCATGGCAACAACAACTGGTTCTCTCCCTGGTATGAAGTGAATGCTCAACTCGGTCCGGGCTATGCAGTCTGTCAGCTGCCATGGACTCTCTACTACAACTGGATTAAGAACTGCAATACGCTGATATCGTTAACCCGCAACGGCAGCACAGAGGAGGCGAAGCAGGCCGACGGTCTCGGCCGTGCCTACCGTGCCATGTTCTACATGGACATCGCGCGTATGTATGCCCAGCAGAGTTACGGACAGAACAAGGAGGCCATAACGGTACCTATTGTGACCGACAGCACGAGCAACGAGGCCACCTACAACAATCCCCGTGCCACCAATGAGCGCATGTGGGCTTTCATCCTCAACGACCTCAATATTGCTGAGAAAGAGCTGGCCAACTACACCCGTTCGGACAAGTATCAGATGGATGTCTCCGTGGTCTATGGCCTGAAGGCCCGCGCCTATCTCGAGACTGAGCAGTGGGCTAAGGCCGAGGAGTATGCCAAGAAGGCCCAGCAGGGATACACCGTGATGACGGCCGACCAGTACACCAACAAGGATACGGGTTTCAACACGCCCAACGACTCTTGGATGTTCGCAGTGAAGTTCAATCAGGAAGATCCCAACATCCGCGACAACGATGGCGACTCCAGCTGGGGCTCCGTGATGCAGCTTGAGAGCACCAGTGGCATGGGCTACGCTTCCAACTATGGAGGTGCCAACAAGATTGACCGTCACCTCTACGAGACTATACCCTCTACGGACTGCCGCAAGAAAGTGTTCGTTGACTTTGCCATTGATGAGTTGCCCACTCGCGACGCTATTGTGAATGCGCTGAAGACCTATGCTTACAACGACAGCTCCATCTATGCTTCGCAGATTCTTACGAGTGGCGATAATAGTGGCTCAGGCGTGGGAGGCCTTTCGGTGAAGTTCCGCGCTGCCGGCGGCGACGAGGGACGAGCCAACGAGCATGTGGGTTTTGCCGTGTCTGTGCCCTTGATGCGCGTCGAGGAGATGAAGCTCATCGAGGCTGAGGCAGCAGGACGACAGAATGAGGCTCGCGGTATAAAGCTCCTCACCGACTTTGCCAAGACCCGCGACCCGCAGTATGTCTACGGCAAGCACAACGAGGCTTACGGCAACACCAGTACGTCGGCCTTCGTCAATGAAGTGTGGTGGCAGCGCCGAGTGGAGCTGTGGGGCGAGGGATTCGCTACCTTCGACCTGAAACGTCTCAACAAAGGCATCATCCGCAGCTATCCCAACACCAACCATACAGAAGGTTTCCGCTGGAACTCGCTCACGGCTAATGCCAACGGCAGTTATTTCCCCGACTGGATGAATCTCTACATCATCGACACGGAGAAATACAACACGGCTCTCGTGAACAACCCGGCACCCTCGGCTCCAACGTCAGATTCGCCGGAGTATCAATGGTAAGTCTTATGGATTGAATAACTTAAAAGAGAACAGTAATATGAAGAAATATATATATGGAATGGCCATGGTGCTCTCCGTGGTAGCTCTCTTCACCAGCTGTAAGGATGAAGAGGGCACGGAGCCGGGCAACGACAGCAGCCCCGTGGTAACACTCTTCCAGGAGTCTGTCACCTCCGGCATGAATGCCGACAACGACGTGCTCGTGCGCGTGGCTACCAATGCCGCCGTGAAAAGTGTCTACTATCTTGCTACCGATTCTGCTACGTATAAGAAGGTGGTCGCTACAAGCGGCACCGACGGGTTCAATGACTACGTTGTCGAGAATGGAACGCTTGTGGACAGTTTGGGTGCGAGCTCAGTGAAGGATGTGGCCATTACGGGTATGGCGGGTGACTATGTCATCACCTTCGTGGCCGTAAATGGAAACACCAAGAATGCTTCGAGTTTCGGCTTCACAGGACTGCAGTGGGAGACCATTGCAACGGGAACTTATTATTGTCAGCCTCAGGACGACGGCTCCTATGCCATGGAGGGCTCGATAGGCTTAGGCAAGAAGGACAATGTGAGTCTGCAGAGGTGCACCAACGTGGCTGATACTTATCAGTTCAAGGACCTTTTTAAGACCAATGTGGGTATGAAGTTCACACTCTACGCTGGCCCCAACAAGGACGACGACGGGAATGAGTATTACCAGGTGCATGTGGCTCTTAACAACACGGGAGTGGTTCACTCTAAGTATGGCAACATCTTTGTGAGGGATGTTGCTACATGGCAGAACAACAACTCCTATATGGACTACAACCGTTACTATCCCGCTTCGAACGAGGTGGAGCTCTTCCTGGAGTACGGTGTGTCGGCAGGCTATTTTAGCTATGGTAATGATTATTTCATTCCGGCTAACTAATGAATGTGAAATGAAGATGGATTATCCGAGACCGTAAATCTCTCTCTCGATAATTATATTACATTGGGGCTTCCGTGGGTCGTGATTGACCAGCGGAAGCTTTCTTTTTGTGGGGCAGTCTCAAATGTTCAAAGTACTTTGGACCCTGCTGTCGCCTTTCGGATGACATCTTCGTAGTCGTCGCGGCTCACTTTCAAAGCGCGTAGTGTGCGTACGGCCGCAAACGAGGCGAAGCGCGCGTCGGTGGTCTTCAGCCATTGATGACTGACGACGGAGCTCGTGTGGCTGAGGAGCCGTTCCAGTTTGGGGGCGCTGTTGGGGCTTACGCGGGTGATGAACGTGGAGCCTGTGCGGTCCTCCATGACTAATACGAGATAAGACCGGCTGCCGGACGAGCGGACTTTCAGACCCTTGGCTGACGATGTAACCGTGATGTGCCATCCGCCGAGACGGTTGATTCGTGTAGCCATGGAGCGAAAGAGACGGCCGTGAGGCGACGTGTCGGTAAGTCGCGAGGCTGCTATCCAAAGGTGTATCATCTCGTGGAGAAGCACGTTCTGAAAGTCTTTCTCGTCCTGGTCATAGAAGTTCGAAAGGCGGATGACGAAGTCATAGTTCCTGCGATGCAGCAGTGTGCCGCCCCTTCGGCAGCTCATAGTGCCGAGGCGTGTCCGAGAGCGCCCCACGCCGAAACGTGGCACGGGCAGGCTGCCGTCGAAGTAGGTCCGGTTGTAGATGTCGAACCATCGGGCCATCCATTGTGTGTCGATTTGCATGATGTGCGTGCGTTTATATATAGGTAACGACAGGTGCGTTATTCTTCCACCGCCTGAACAGGCCAGTTGACGAGGAACACGCGACTTTCCGACCTTGTCAGAGCGGTGTAGAGCCACCGGTAGTAGTCGGCTCCCATCATGTCCTGCGTGATGTAGCCTTGGTCGATATATACGTCCTGCCACTGTCCGCCTTGGGCTTTATGGCAGGTTACGGCATAAGCGTACTTTATCTGCAGGGCGTTGAAATAGGCATCTGCCCTGAGTGCACCCATGCGGTCGGCTTTGCGGGGCAGGTCGGAGTAGTCGGCCATAACACCCTGAAAAAGCCGTTCCTGTTGCTCGCGGGTAAGCGCAGGGGCTTCGGAAGTGAGCGTGTCAAGGAGCACGGTGGTCTCCATTTCGTAACCGTCGTAATCCGGGAAGGCCAGGGTGGCATCGGCAAAGTGGAAGCCGTAGAGCTCACGACTGTTGCGCAGAAACCTCACCTCCGCGCGGTCGCCATTGGCCAGGAAGGGCGGAACGAGAGAAGCATCAGAGCCGTTGGCTTTGCACTGACGGCGCTCCTCGTCGGTCCAGAAATAGTTGTTCTTCACGATCATCACCATGTCGCCCCTTGAGAGCGCTTCCTCCCTGTCGAGTACTCTGCCGCGAATTCCTTGGTTGTAGATGTTTGCGCGCTTATTGCTTCGGGTGATGACGATGGTTCCGTCGGTGCCTGTTTCTGCGTAACTCGAAGCTAATTGCTCAATGAGTTCGTCGCCGGTCACCCTGCGGATATCACTGTAGCCGCCCAAGTGAAACCTTGGAGTCACGCCGTTGTCACCGTTGTCAATCATCGAACGGATGACAGATGCGTTGTGGAGAATGCCGCTGCCAGCTGCCTGTCTGACCACCTCGTTAAGGTCGGCTTCGAAGACCTGCAGGCCGTAAGCCGTCAGCACGTCGGCGGAGAGAGCCGGCGACTCAGTCTCACCGACAGGAGGCAACTGTGCGCTGTCGCCGATGAGGAGCAAGCGACAGTCCTGGGCTGAGTAAACGAAGCTTATGAGGTCGTCGAGCAGTCGACCGGAGCCGAAGGTAGAGCCTTCGCGCCCCTCGTTGCTTATCATCGAGGCCTCGTCGACAATGAAGAGAGCCCCCGGCCACAGGTTGTTGGCCAGATTGAAGTTGCCGTCAAGGCCCTGATAACTCTGTTCACGATAGATGCGACGGTGGATGGTGCGGGCAGCGTGTCCGCTGCTCAGGGCGAAAACTTTAGCGGCCCTGCCCGTGGGAGCCAGGAGCACCACGCGTCTTTTCATTGCCGTCATGGCCCTGACCACGGCTGCGGCAAGGCTCGTCTTACCACTTCCTGCCGTTCCGCGCAAAATCATCGCCGGGCGGCGAGAGCGGGCGGTGAGAAAGTCAGCAAAGGTCGACATGGCCGCGGCCTGGCTACCCGTGGGCTCAAAACCAAGCTCGCGCCTGAGCTGAAAGATTATTTCGTCATTTATCATGCTGTAAGGCGGATTTTTTGTATTTTTGCAACCGTGACGTCCACGGTAGCAAGAGGGCGTGCAAATGTAAGAATAATAATCCACCGGGACAAATGAAAGTCGGGAATAATCGTGTGCTTGCGCTCTGTGTAGCGTTGTTGTGCCTGCTCTGTGTGCTGAGTGTGGCCCAGCCACTCCGTTTCAGACATCAGTGTCTGGAAAGGGAATCAGTGGTGAAGACACGCCTGCAGGCTATCCGCAAAGCACAGACAGCCTATCTTCGCACTCATGGCTCCTATGCCCAGAGTCTGCAAATGCTTGTGGACGAAAAGTTGATTGCCGACTCGATGCAGTATATTCCCTGGTCGGGAGGCCGCCGTTTCATGGTGGCCACTGCGATAGGTAAGAGCGGCAAGCGCACCGTGCCACTCGTGGAGTGCAGTGCCTTGGCCAAGGACTATCTGCGCGGTCTCGATGCCCGGAAAGTGTCTGCCTACATCCAGGAGTCCATGGGCTCCGGGGCTTTCCCCGGCCTAAAGTTCGGCGACATAACAACACCAAACAACAATGCAGGAAACTGGGAATAATCAAAGCACCAACATCCAACAGCGGCTTGTCATACGCATCTCGCGCGGGACTATGGCTTTCGCCGTTGCCGACACAAAGGCTCCGGGGCAGTTGCTCTTCGAACCTTACATCATGAAAGGAAGCATCTCGCCGGCGGCCAATCTTCGCGATGCCTTTACCACTTCCGTACTGCTGCAGCGTGGATATCAGCGTGCACTCGTCATGACCGATGCCAAGCCCATGATGCTACCGGTGGAGGAGTACGCCGACGACGACACCATGACCCTCTATGACTACGCTTTCTCGCGTAAGGAAAGCGAGCTGTTGGCACACACCGTACTGCCTGACCTCAATACAGTGGCGGTATTTGCCTTCAACAAAGATCTTTATCAGGTGCTTGCCGATCACTTCAGCAACCTGCGTGTAGAGCCGCTGATGCTGCCTGTGTGGACTTATCTTCATCGGCGCAGTTTCGCGGGCAATGGGCGCAAACTCTATGCTTTCTTCCACGAGCAGGTGCTCGAGGTGTTCTGTTTCCTTCAGAATCGCTTCCGCTTCTATAATCGTTTTGAGGCCTCCAGTCCGCGCGACTCGGCCTTCTATCTGCTTTATGTGTGGAAGCAGCTCTCCTTCGATGCGCGTCGCGACGTGCTTTGTCTGGTGGGCGATGTCCCGGAGGGCGACACGCTGACAGAGCTCCTTCGGCGTCATCTGGTCAATGTACAGCGCATCAGAGCCGGGGCTGAGTTTCTGCGTGCACCCATCACTCAGGTCAAGGGTATCACGTTCGACATGATTACTCGTTTCGTGAAGAGCTGACGGTAGTCATGACAGTTATCTTGCGGAGGCAGGCAACGGAAGAGTAGGGAAGTAGTATTACATGAACAAAAAGACATTGAAAATTGAGAATCATTACAGGCATTTATAAGGGAAGACACTTTGATATTCCCCATACGTTCAAGGCAAGGCCAACGACCGACTTTGCGAAGGAGAACATCTTTAATGTGCTCAACGGCTATCTGGACCTTGACGGGGCCAAGGCTCTGGACCTTTTCTCCGGCACTGGCTCTATTTCGCTGGAGATGCTTTCACGTGGCTGTTCCATGGTGGTCAGCGTGGAGGCCGACCGCGACCATGCTGCTTTCATCCGCCAGTGTGTCAGTAAGATAGGTGCTGATAACCATGTGCTCGTGCGGGGTGACGCCTTCCGGTTCATGAAGAAATGCCACGAACAGTTCGACCTCATCTTTGCGGACCCGCCCTATGCTCTGCCCGAGCTGCCACAGGTGCCGGGGCTGGTCTTCGGTAACGGATTACTCAAGGACGGAGGCATATTGGTTTTTGAGCACAGCCGTCACAACGATTTCTCCTCCGATGCTCACTTCGTGGAGCACCGTGCTTATGGCAGTGTGAACTTCTCGATTTTCAAAAAACAGGCTTGCAATACAGAGAACTGCGGAGAAGGAGAGGACCGGCAGCGTGAATAAATAGTGAGCAGCTGACTCTCAATCCTATGCGCAAGATGCTGTATTCAAGACCATTGACCAGGAAGACGCGAAGAACCAACTTCGGAAGAACAGTATGGAAGAAGTAAGGAAACATAGGGGTGAAAGAAACAGGACCCTGACGGTTGCTGACGAAGAGATTCCTTCCTTGGAACGGTTCATTTTCAGCTTGGATGAGCTGAAAGCGGGATATTGTGACAATCGGATTTTCAATGCTGACTTGTTGGACTGCCTCGACTTTATCCCGGACGAGTATTTTGATTTGATCATCATCGACCCACCTTACAATCTGGATAAGGATTTTCATGGCAAGAGGTTTTCGGCCATGGCGTCGGATGCTTATGAAGACTATTTGAGAAGCTGGTTCTATAAGTTGTGTGATAAGCTGAAGAAGAATGGTTCCCTCTATATATGCAGCGACTGGAAGTGCACTGCGTCAATGCAGCGCGTGATTGAGGAACGGCTGACTGTTGTCAACAGAATTACCTGGCAAAGAGAAAAGGGACGTGGAGCTAAAGCCAATTGGAAGAACAGCATGGAGGACATCTGGTTCGCGGTGAAGAATCCTAAAGACTATTACTTCGATGTGGACGCGGTGATGGTGAAGCGCAGGGTCTTGGCCCCTTATAAAATGGACGGCAAGCCAAAGGACTGGGAAGAGACGGAGGCGGGAAAGTTCAGACTGACTTACCCTTCCAACTTTTGGGATGACATAAGTGTTCCTTTCTGGTCGATGGCGGAAAATACGGACCATCCCACGCAGAAACCTGAGAAACTGTACGCTAAACTGATTCTTGCCTCGTCCAGGCCGGGCGACAAAATATTGGATCCGTTCTTAGGAAGTGGTACGGCTGCCGTTGTGGCTCAAAAGCTTGGAAGAAACTACTGCGGGATAGAGATAAATCGGAAATATTGTCTCTGGAGTGCCAAACGCCTGGTCAAAGCTCAGACTGACAACACTATACAGGGCTATGCCAACGGTGTCTTCTGGGAGCGAAATTCGTGGGTCGAACAGAAGAAACATCAATAAGCGAAAGTGGTTGAAGCTTTTCCTTTGCATCAACCTTGTGCCCTTTAGCCGAATCGCTTAGGAGAAGCTGCGACCTTGGCGGGTTGTTTGCAGCCTCTTTGACAACTCCCAAGCCTTAGTAAGCAGCTCGATACTTGCCCTCACCCTTATCTTCGAGCATGGAGAGATAAGAGGCGTAGCGCGACTCTGCTATATAGTGTTCCTCCACCGCCTTGCGTACGGCGCAGCCTGGCTCGTGGGTATGCGTGCAGTTGCTGAAACGGCAATGGCGCGAGAATTTGAAAATCTCCTTGAAATAACTTGATATCTCTTCGGGTTCCATATCGAAGGAGCCGAAGCCTTTAATACCCGGTGTGTCGATGAGGTAGCCCCCGTCGGGCAGCTCCAGCATTCCGCTGAAAGTGGTGGTATGCATGCCTGTGTCGTGGGCATCGCTGATTTCGGCAGTGCGCAGATGAGCGTCGGGGAGGATGGTATTGATGAAGGTCGACTTGCCCACACCACTGTTACCGCTGATGAGAGTCACTTTTCCTGTCAGCAGAGGCATGCACTCTTGTCTTGCTGTGTCTTGAATAGCAGAGATTTGCAGGCAAGGGTATCCGATGGTGGTGTAGAGGGTCACCATCATCTCCTGATAGTGTTTTTCCTCGGGAGTGAGCAGGTCGGTCTTATTGAAGAGTAGGGTTGCAGGGATGCGGTAGGCCTCGGCGGTGGCCAGGAAGCGGTCGATAAACTGGGTGGAGGTCTCGGGGTGAGCCACTGTCACCATCAGGAAAGCCTGGTCGAGATTGGCCGCTATGATGTGGCTCTGTTTCGACAAGTTCTGGCTCTTGCGCACGATGTAGTTTCGGCGGTCGTCGATGGACGTGATGAAGGCGGTGCCTTCAGGGTTCATGACAATGTCCACGTAGTCGCCCACCGCTACGGGGTTGGTGCTGCGGATTCCTTTGAGACGGAAGTTGCCTTTCACTTTCGATTCCACGACGGCTCCGTCGTCGGTCTTCACTGTGTACCAGCTGCCCGTGTTCTTGATTACCAGTCCATGCATGTGTGTGATAATGATAAACGGATGTGGAGTGCCTGCGGGAGAATGCCAGCCTCGGGCACTCCGCACCGTCGCTTTATGGTTGTCGTTCCGTCAGACGGTCATAATCTCCTTCTGCTTGGCTTCCAAAAGCTGGTCCACCTCGCGGATATATTTGTCGTGAATCTTTTGCAGGTCGTCCTCGGCATCCTTCTCGCTGTCCTCCGACAGCCCGTCCTTGATGGCCTTTTTCAGCTTGTCTTTGGTTTCCTGACGTGCGTTGCGCACTTCCACCTTCGTTCTTTCACCTAACTTGTTGCACTGCTTTACGAGTTCGCGGCGGCGTTCTTCGGTAGGCTGTGGCAGAGCCAGACGGATAATCTCACCATTGTTTTCCGGTGTGATGCCCACATCGCTGTCCATGATACCTTTCTCTATGTCCTTGATAGTCTTGCGGTCCCAGGGCCGTATGGCAATGGTGCGGGCGTCGGGCAGCGTGACGGTGGCAACCTGATTGAGCGGCACCTTGGCGCCGTAAGAGTTGACACGTACTGAATCAAGTATGGCTATATTGGCCCTGCCGGCACGGATTCGGGCCAGCGACTCTTCGAGGTACATGGCAGCCATCTGCATGCGTTCCTCGGCGTTCTTTAATGTCGATTTAACGTCAATCATACTATTTGTGTTTAAAGCTTTCGACAAATTTAGGCAATCTTCGCGAGACGTACAACGTTTTCACATGAATTTTTTCACACATTCTGTAAGCTCCACGAATTCCTCAATGCTGAGTTGCTCCGGCCGCCGGGTCATGATGTCCTGAGTGAAGAAGTCGGGCGGCGGCATCGTGGCGGGCGTGAAGAGTTGGCGGAGGCTCACTCTGAGCATCTTCCGTCGCTGGCCAAACGTGGCCTTGACAATGCTGCGGAAGAGCTTCTCGTCGCATCCGAGCGTCTCGCGGTTGTTGCGCGTCATGCGTATGACGGCGCTTTTCACCTTGGGAGGTGGATTGAAGACGTCCTCGTCGACAGTGAAGAGGTATTCCACATTGTACCAAGCTTGAATCATCACCGACAGTATGCCATAGGCCTTGCTGCCGGGAGGAGAGGCCAGCCGCTGCGCCACCTCGCGCTGAATCATGCCCGTGCAGCATGGGATGAGCGTGCGGTAGTCGAGCATCTTGAAGAATATCTGCGACGAGATGTCGTAGGGATAGTTGCCGGTGAGGACAAAGGGGCGTCCGTCGAAAATAGTACTCAAGTCCATGCGCAGGAAGTCCTCGCCAAGGATGTTGTCGCGCAGTTTCGGAAAGTGCTCATTGAGATAGGCCACGCTCTCGCGGTCGATCTCCACGGCTTTCAGCTCTCTGGGCTTCTCTGCGAGATATTGTGTGAGCACACCCATGCCCGGTCCTATCTCCAGTATGGGCAGTCCGGGGCAGGCATCCACTGTGTCGGCGATGCGGCGCGCAATGTCCAGGTCGACGAGGAAATGTTGGCCAAGGTTCTTCTTGGGCTTGACTTGTTTCATGTGGTGCTGAATTGCTTATGGCTACAAAGTTAAGAAATATCCCTGAAAAACAATAGCGGCGGACTGAATTTCTTCAGCCTGCCGCCATGCTATTAAGTGAATGAATTGTTTTCTTTCCCGAAAAGGGGGAACAGGTTGTTACTTGTTCTCCGTGATGATTTCATTGGTCTTCACTACTGAATAAACAACTGCAGCGGCTACAACCATTAACAACATTGATACTACCATAATTTTTCCTTTCTTTTAAATGTTGAACTTACGGTCTTTTCCTCAAGCTTTCCTGCACCCCTTGCGGGGGCAGTGGGCTATCGGATTCTTGTTTCTATTTCTCTCTAATTGACGATGCAAAGGTAATACCTTTTCGCTGTGTGCGCAAACAATTTGCTCACTAAGCAGCTTTTTGCCTACTTTTTATTGACTGACATCAAAGAAAGTGACGATTTGTAACAGATGTGATTGACCTGAGTCAATGACCTTTGCGGACTGACAAAATGACAGGCTGACAGCTCCCTCATTATGATTGTGGGCTCCATATAATATAATAGGTACGCGCGTAGGAGGCCAAGAATGAACAATTGACGGCGACTCTATGAAGACTTCTCTGCGGATGTTGCCCCATTTCAACACTTTAGAGCGTATTTGCTGCCCTGGACGGGTGGTAGCCCTACGAGGCACGTGCACGTATTAGCCGTACAAGCGAGGAACGAGCACTGTGGGTGACTAAGTGCTAATAGAGACAGATTACGAGAGGATCGCTGGGAGATACGAGCATTCCGTGTGCAAAACAGATTCTCTCAACCACGATTATATTTTCAGACGGGGCGTTGTATAACGATGGTCAAACAAATGTTAGCCAAATGGACAACAAATGTTAGCCAAATGGCAAACAAATGTTAGCCAAATGGACAACAAATGTTAGACATCTTATTTTCGTTATTTTTGTGTTGTGTGCTGATTTTAGTTGACAGTTTTGTTTGTTATTCCTAACTTAGTTTACTCTTCTTTCTTCTTATTCCCAGACAGGTTGACAATAGAAGTCCATAGGTTATCCGGCAGCAGCTTTCCATCTACAGGCATTCTCGTCCGTACCGATTTTTACAGACTTAAATTTGTCCTTTTCGTTGATAATGGCTTCTAATGAACAAATTTCTCTCACTATACAGCTGGCGCCAATTCCATATGGTACT
>OMVH01000091.1 GCA_900314365.1 uncultured Prevotella sp.
TTTTTTCGTATCAAAAATCAAAGTTTTCCATTGCACACTCTCCCGACTTCTTGCTTACTTTGCCCCGAGAACAGCCAGGCTGTGTCACAGAGGCCACTACATCTCAGAAAGGCCCGATGTACTTGCGTTACGCGAACTTTGTGACTGATGTTCTTGTCAGGGCAGAGGCACAAAAGGTGTACAGTAACACCTTTTTCGTCACCCTCAGATAGTCAGCTGAGAGAAATTGTATGCAGCAATCTTTCATTCGTAGTGCATGCTCTTAGCTGGATGGATGTGCGAGATGAGGTAGCTTGGCCCGACAAGCACAAAGAGACAGATGAGCAGAGTGGCAATATTGAGAAGAAGGATGAGAGGCACATTGACTTCTACTGCTACCGTACTAATATAATAGGTAGAAGGATCGAGCTTGATGATGCCGGTGTACTTTTGCAGTAGCACCAGACCTATGCCGATGACATCGCCCCAGAGCAGTCCTTTTCCGATAGTGAAGGCGGCAAGCCACATGAATGTGTGGCGGATAGTGCTGTTGCGGGCTCCCATGGCCTTCAGGATTCCTATCATGCTTGTACGTTCGAGGATGATGATGAGCAGGCCTGAAATCATCGTAACGCTGGCCACAGCCACCATGAGCGCAAGGATAATCCACACATTCATGTCGAGGAGATCGAGCCATGCAAATATCTGCGGATTGAGTTCCGTAATGGTCTTCGAAGAATAGGTTTCCCCATATTTGTCGACTGTCCGGTTCACCTTCCCGACAATGTGGTCCTCCACCTCGTCGAGTTTATTGAAGTCGTTGACAGTGAGTTCCGCACCCGAGGCCTGGTCTGGCTCCCAACCGTTGAGTTTCACGGCCGTGTAGAGGTCGGTGAAGCATGTGATGTTGTCGTACTGCGAGAGGTTGGTCTGGTAGATGCCGGCAATGGTGAAACGCCTCATGCGCACGCCGTCGTTGTTGATGAAGTAGCCGAAGAGCCGTTGGCCGGTGTGGAGTCGCAGCTTGTCGGCCATCGATTTTGAAATAAGAATTTTGTTTGTAGATGCCTGGTCGGAAAATCGCGGAATGCTTCCTTCCACCATGTTCTGATGGATGAAGGTGGTGTCGTATTCCGGAGCTATGCCTTTGAACTCTACTCCGAGGAAGTCGGAATCGGTCTTCAGAATTCCCTGGGTCATGGCGAAACGCTGTACATGCTTCACACCTGGCACTTTGCGGAGTACCTGCATCATAGAGTCGTTCATCACGATGGGCCACGGTTCCGACGACTGAAGGGTCATGAAGTCGGCCACTTCAATATGGCTGCCGAATCCCACAACCTTGTCTCTAATAGTGTGTTTGAAGCCTAAAGCCACGCAGACTGAGACTATCATGACGGCGAGTCCTATGGCTACACCGGCTGTGGCTATGCGTATGGCAGGGCGGCTCACCTTGCGGTTGTCGCCCGGGTTGCCATTGATATGTCTTGCAATGAAAAGGGGAAAGTTCATTTCGTTCGCTTTTGTTTCTTTGTCAGTCCACTCTTCCGGGATAAGCCTCGAGGGCTTTCCGCAGCACGATGAGAGCCTGTTTGAGATCGTCGGTCTTCAGAACGTAAGCTATGCGCACCTGGTTGTGTCCGGCTCCGGGCGTGGTATAGAAGCCTGCTGCCGGGGCTGTCATCACGGTTGCTCCTTCGAAACTGAAGCTCTCCAGACACCAGCGGCAGAATTTCTCACTGTCGTCGACCGGAAGTTGGGCTACTGTGTAGAAGGCGCCCATCGGTATGGGTGAGTAGACGCCGGGAATGCGGTTCAGACCGTCGATGAGGCACTTGCGACGCTCCACGTACTCGTCGTAGACGTTGCGCATGTATTCCTCCGGCGCGTCCAGTGAGGCCTCGGCCACTATCTGTCCCAGCAAGGGAGGTGATAGACGGGCCTGACAGAACTTCATAACAGCCTTGCGCACACGTTCGTTTTTGGTTATGAGTGCACCTATGCGGATACCGCATTCAGAGTAGCGCTTCGAGACGGAGTCGATGAGAACAACGTTCTGCTCGATGCCTTCAAGGTGCATGGCACTGATGTAGGGACTTCCTGTGTAGATGTATTCCCGGTATACCTCATCCGAAAAGAGGTAAAGGTCGTATTTCTTCACAAGGTCGCGTATCTGGTTCATCTCGCGCCTCGTATAGAGATAGCCCGTAGGGTTGTTGGGATTGCAAATCATGATAGCCCGCGTACGTTCGTTGATGAGTTTCTCAAACTGCTCTACGCGCGGCAGTGCGAAGCCCTCTTCTATGCTTGTGGCGATGGTGCGTATTTTGGCTCCGGCCGAGATGGCGAAAGCCATATAGTTGGCGTAGGCAGGCTCTGGCACGATGATTTCGTCGCCGGGATTGAGGCAACTCATGAAAGCGAACATCACGGCCTCGCTGCCTCCGGCTGTGATAATGATGTCGTCGGCCGTGACATCGATGCCGTAGCGCTTGTAATAGTGCGTGAGTTTCTGCCGGTAGGAGAGGAATCCCTGGCTGGGTGAATAGGCAAGCACCTTGCGGTCCACATGCCGGAGGGCGTCGAGTCCTACTTGAGGAGTGGGCAGGTCGGGCTGTCCGATGTTGAGATGATAAACTTTGATGCCTTTCAATTCGGCTGCCGCTGCAAGCGGGGCCAACTTTCTGATGGGCGATTCTGGCATCTCGATGCCTCTGACGGATATTTCGGGCATATACTGCTTTCTCTGTTTTAACGTGGGCAAAATTACTCATTTTTAATGAAAGGGCGAAGGAAAGAGCTATGAAATATAGAGTGTCTCTTTAGGGAGGATATGTGTGGGCTTGTGGCAGGATTGTTGTGGGAGACTACTGCATCCCGCGCCCGCATTCTTTCGTGGAGCTGTCCTGGTGGCAGGCTCAGGTCCTAATTCCTGTATGCAAAACTCCCGCATTACACAGTGGAACGGTTGGCTGCTTTTCAAGGTTCATTCGTCTTTGCGCGCTGTGTTGACTGGCAAAGTGCCAGTGACTGTGCCGGAACATTGTTTGCAGAGTATAGAGCTATGTGAGTGGGCAGGGAAATATACGAGGCTTTCTTTCCTTGATTGTTGTTTTTTTGTTACTTTTGCAACCGTATTAAACCAATCAATCGAATGAGAACAAGAACAGCTAACTGGTTTGAGGCTTCTGTGCGCTACCAGCGTCAGGGCGAGGACGGCGGCCAGACAACCGTCAACGAGACTTATGTTGTCGACGCTCTGTCGTTTGGCGAGGCTGAGGAGACCATCACCGACGAGCTCGCCACCTTCGTGAGTGGAGAGTTCAAGATAAAGAACATTACGCCGGCCTCCTATGGGGAGATTTTCTTCAGCGATAAGGAGGACGACGACAAGTGGTACAAGGCTAAGCTCACCTTCGTGACCATCGACGAGGAGAAAGGCAAGGAGAAGCGCACCTCCGTCTATTATCTTGTCCAGGCCAAGACCTTTGGCGGCGCAGTGAAGAACATCGACGAAGTGTTTGCGGGCAGCGTGCTCGATTATGTTATCAGCAATATTACCGAAACCCGCATTATGGATGTCTACGAGCATCGGGCACCGAAAGCCAGTGAGACTGAAGGTGGAGTCCCGGCCGGACAAGTGGAGGAGAAGCAGGCATGATTGATGTTGAAGCCAATCTAAAGACGGTTGCCGACAGTCTGCCTGAAGATGTCAAACTTGTTGCCGTCAGTAAGTTCCACCCCGATGAATACATTGAGGCGGCTTATGCTGCCGGACAGAGGCTTTTTGGCGAAAGCCGCGAGCAGGAGCTACAAAAGAAAGCTGCTGTGTTGCCAAAAGATATCAGATGGCATTTCATCGGACATCTGCAGACCAATAAAGTGAAGTACATCGCTCCTTACATCTCAATGATTGAGGCGGTGGACTCGATGAAGCTATTGCGCGAAATCAACCGGCAGGGCGAGAAATGCGGGCGCATCATCAATTGCTTGCTTGAATTGCATATTGCAGAGGAGGCTACGAAGACCGGTTTGAGACTCGACGATTGCCGTGCCTTATTGGCTGATGGTGAATGGCGGAGTTTGAAGAATGTAAGGCTGTGCGGCCTTATGATGATGGCTTCGAATGTGGATGATGAGCAACAGATAGGTTCTGAATTCGATACGGCCTGGCACTTTTTCGACGAGGTGAAAGCGGCTTATTTCGCGGATGACAATGCTTTCTGCGAGCGCAGCTGGGGCATGAGCCACGACTATCGCATAGCCATCCGTCATGGTGCTACCATCGTAAGGGTGGGTACAGCCATCTTCGGCCCTCGCGTTTATTGATTATGGATGCCTGTCCTTGGTTCCTATGGAGGCTTTGTCCTTGAACAGCATCTAACAGAGCTCTTTTAAAACAGTGATGGCTCCATTCTTTCCTGCGGGAAGGAGTGGAGCCATTACTGTTTTATCAGCCTGTTAGTTTATCTCACCACAAACTTCTTGTGGTTGCGGATGTAAAGACCCTTGGGAAGCCTTGCTGGGTCAGCACCCATCAGTCGGCCGTCAATGCTGTAGATGCGTCCGTCTGTCTGTTTGCCGATAGTGACGTTGCTGATGCCTGTGGGGAACTGTTTCAAGAAGTCGAACGTGATGTAGCCGTCGTCGGTCATCGCAATGTTGTAAAGAGGCTTTTCTATTGTGGTTGTTCCTATGCTTACGCCCGACAGCTCAGTCACGTTGGTTGTGCCGGGGAAAGGATCGCCTGCCATCTCGGTGAGGTAGAGTGTCTGGAGGGAGTCTACCTTCTGATTTTTCTGCGTCGCCGTCAGTGAGGCATCGTTGCTGACCTCGCTGATTTTGTTCGTGACAGTGTATGATGAGAGCAGCAGACCGTCGGCAGGAACAATGGTGAGTCCCGGTGCGCCGGCCGTATTGTTGGGATAGTCTGAGAGGTTCACCGTTGTTCTGGGGTAGTTAATCTTGTAAACCATCAGTCCCTGTCCAGGCATACGACGATACCATCCGGCCTGTTGCAGGTTCTCCACAATGAGATATTTTGACGGAGATTCCGACAGAATCTTGTATGCTTTGCCACCATACTGCACCGGGGCAAGCTTCACCTGGCAAGCCTCTTTGAGAGTGTCGGTGGTTATCCAGCCCATGGTCTCTCGTTCCCACGGAGTGTAGGGAGCTGGGTAGTGGCCGTTGGCAATGTATTCGCCTCCATCCATCAGGTCCCAGTATTCCATTCCCTGGTTGTCTATCATTGCTGATGCCACGGTGGGGTAGAGGTCCGGAAGGCCCATGGTGTGCGAGAATTCATGGCAGAAAAGCCCTATGCCGTTGACGCGCTTCAGCGGCTCCTTTGTGTAGCAGCCGGGGTAGCCGTTGAGTTCGTTGTTGATGCCGAATCGGTATATCTTCGTGTTGTCGAAGGTGAAGTCTACGGTTCCCGACTTCGGCCAAAGGCAGTCTGAGGAGTTTTGGGCAAAGCTCTCGGAGTATCCGGCGTAGATGATATAGAGCAAATCCACCTTGCCGTCACCGTCGGCATCGTAGTCGGCAAAGTTCACGCTGTCGTCAACGAGCTGGCAGGCTTCGCGTATCATGTCCGTGTAGTGGATATCTTTCCGGCTGCCACTGTTTTGGCCGTAGTAGGCCATCGTGTTGGAGACGGTCACAGGGCCCTTGACATCGAACTGCGGGGCAAACTTGCCGAAGCTCATGTCGCTGAAGTATTTTTTCACGCTTCCGTAGTTGGAATTCTCACCGGCTCCGTAGTTCGGCAATGGAGTGGAGGCGTAGTTGAGGTAGTCGTTGAACGTCTTCACCGGGTCGGCAATAGTGAACTTCTCGTCTTGGAAATTTACGAGAATGACGAGAGCCTTTGGAGTTCCGCTGTGGGGGAAGTAGGAAGAGGTGGTACCAATGCTTATCTGGCGCTGTGCCTTCATCAGGCGCATGCTCTCTGTGGCTTTGGTCTCAAAGAGTTCACGTTCCTGAGCGGATACGAGGGTTTTCTCAGCCTGCGATCTGAGTTGCGGGTCGTGGGCGAGCTGTGAAGTGGCCTTCAGTGTTCCGTCGGCTGCAACCGATGCCACGTAGTAGCTGTTGCCTTGGTGGAAGAGAAGTGCTCCGTCGGTGGCTGTCGTCCAGCTAAAGTCCTCGTCCCCGTGGAGGGTCACTGTTATCCAAGTACCGTCAGCCTGCATGACTCTTGCGGGAAGCCAGTTGGCTTTCACGGCCCATGTGGGCAGTGAGATGATTACGAGTGAGATGAATAGTAGAAACTTCTTCATAATTGGGGTATGATGTTAGAGTTTATTCCGATTGTAGAAATACTGTCCTTTGTGTTTGGTGCGCCCGCCATATTCTATGGCATGGTGTGGACAATGATGGTAGCAGCTGAAGCAGGTGAGGCAGCTGTCGTTGTGGCGCCACACGGGTTCGTGGCCCAGTCCGCCCACGATATCAGCCACGGGGCATACATCGGCACAAATGCCGCACTTTACGCAGCGGCTGGAGTTGACGTGAAAGGGGCGGTCGGTGACCAGATATTTGAGAAAGAGCCCTCCGAGCAATCGGCTGTTTATGCGGGGCCAGTGGCCGAGAACGAGATTACTGCGGTCGGGGGTCATGGCTTTCACGATTTCGATAAAGCGGCTCAGCTGCAAGGCCGCTTCTTCTTTTTTCTTCTTCTCTTTGGCTTTCTTGTCAACATCCATGAAGGGCAGCCCCACGTAGGATTCCGGCATAATGAGCGAGCATTCGGCCTGAGGTCTGAGCTGCTTTACGGCCAAGTCAGCCTCCAATAATCTCATTGTTTCGCCGATGTCGTCGCCTGCCGTGCAGAGAGCGTAGACGTAATGCTTGTCCAAAGTGTCGGTCTCGGTTCCAGTCAGAAGGCGCATCCGGTAGCGAATGAAGTCTCTGAACAGAACTGGCGGACGCCATCCGTGGACGGGAAAGGCAAAGCCTATGCGCTCGTCGGAAGCTAATGTGAAGGTGCAGTCACCCTGAAGGGCTTCGGCTATGTTGACGAGCCGGTCGCCTGTCGCCTGAGCGATAGTCTTTGCGGCCCATAGGGTGTTGCCGGTTGAGGAGAGATAGAATAGCATGAATAACGTAGTGGATTGGACACAAAAGGACGACATCCGTCATGTCGAAACTCACAGATGTCGTCCTCTGCTATACATTCAATAGCTTATTTGGCCTCTTCCATGTCGCCCTCGATATAAAGGCGTGTCATCTCCGGAGTACCGTTTGTTCTCACTGTTATGGTCTTCTTGAAATGACCGGGGAACTTGCCTTTTCCGTTGTAGGTGATGTCGATCTTACCCTTTTCACCCGGTTTGATGGGTGTCTTTGTGTAAGAGGGGACCGTGCAGCCGCAAGAAGCGACAGCCTGGTTGATTACAAGAGGAGCCGTTCCCATGTTAGTGAAGGTGAAGGTCGTCTTCTGTACGGGCGAATTCTCAGAGAACTTGCCGAAGTCGTAGCTCACCTTGTCGAACTTAATCTGAGCCTGTCGCTCTTGCGCTCCTACCGTCATTGCGACGAGGAGTAAAAGTGTAAGTGTCAAGAATTTCTTCATTTCTTTTTCCTTTAGTTTATCTTATAGACGACGCAGAGAAGTCAATTATAACTCTGCGTACGCTATATTTAAGGATATTTTACTTTTCCGGGGTTCTTACTTCCCCTGCATGTCGTAGACCACCTGCATGAGCTGCTTGCCCAGTGCGTCAGCCTCCTCCATGGTCGAAGCCTCACTGTAGACGCGGATGATAGGCTCGGTATTGCTCTTGCGCAGGTGCACCCACTTGGTGGGGAAGTCGAGTTTCACTCCGTCAATGTCGGTGACCTTTATGTTTGGTTCGTTGGAATAGTTTTCCTTCACCTTAGCAAGTATGGCATCGACATCGGTTGACGGTGTGAGGTCGATACGGTTCTTTGCTATGAAATAGTTGGGGAAGGTGCAGCGAAGTTCGCTCGCCTTGAGTCCTTTCTCGGCAAGTGAGCTGAGGAAGAGGGCTATGCCCACGAGGGCGTCGCGGCCATAATGGCTTTCGGGATAGATGACTCCACCGTTGCCTTCGCCACCGATGACGGCTCCCACTTCTTTCATTTTGGTAGTCACGTTGACTTCGCCTACAGCCGAGGCGTAGTAGGTGCAACCGTGCTTCTCTGTCACATCGCGCAGCGCACGGGTGGAGCTGAGGTTACTCACAGTGGGGCCCTTCACGTGGTCGAGCACGTAGTCAGCGACAGTGACAAGTGTGTATTCCTCACCGTACATATGTCCATCTTCCTGGATGAAAGCGAGGCGGTCCACATCGGGGTCAACGACGATACCGAGGTCGTAGCCGCCCTTGGCCATCTCACCCATGATGCCGCCGAGGTTCTTCTCCAGTGGCTCAGGATTGTGGGCGAAGTCACCGTTGGCCTCTCCGTTGAGGAATCGGCTCTCCACGCCGAGGGCTTTGAGTAGGTCGGGCAGGATGATGCCACCCACAGAGTTGATGCTGTCGACAATGACTCTGAAATGGGCTTTGCGAATGGCGTCGAGGTCGACGAGCTTGAGTGCGAGCACGGAGTCGATGTGGCGTTGGTTATAGCTGTTGTCCTCTGTGTAGTGTCCGAGGTGATCGACATCTGCGTATTCGAAATCCTCCTTTTCGGCAATGGCAAGTACTTCGTTGCCGTCAGCCTTGGTAAGGAACTCACCCTCTTTGTTAAGGAGCTTCAGAGCGTTCCAGTGACGGGGGTTGTGACTGGCTGTGATGATAATGCCGCCGGCCGACTTCGACATGCGGACTGCCAGTTCTGTTGTAGGAGTCGTGGCGAGTCCTATGTTGATGACATCGTAGCCCATGCCCATCAGTGTGCCGCAGACAACGTTCTTCACCATTTCGCCCGAGATACGTGCGTCGCGGCCTACAACGATGGTGTTGCTGTCGGACTGACCACTGCGACGGATAAAAGTGGCGTAGGCTGAAGTGAATTTAACGATGTCGAGGGGATTGAGCGTGTCGCCCGAGCGCCCCCCAATAGTTCCGCGTATGCCGGAGATAGATTTGATGAGTGTCATATCTTGAAAGTAGTTATATGGTCTCGCTGGGGCGGGGCCAGGTTAGGTTAATAATTTTGTTATATTCCCCTTTGATAGGTGAGGGTGTAGAGGCAGGGATAGACCGACTGCGAGGCGTACGACTGGCCTTGCGACGAGGGCACGATAATCTTCACCTTGGCAATCTCGTCGGTCTTCTCGGATGGATAGCAGAGGTTTATGTAGGTGAGTGGCACGAGCCATCCCGAAGGTACTGAGGTGCTGCCATAGACGTTCTCCATGAGGCTTCTGCCAGAGATGAACGATGCTGTGAAGGTGCCCGACGTGTTCTTGACGGTCATCTTGTCGACAATCGAGGAATAATAGAGGATGTCGTTGGAGAGCTGCAGCGAGTCGGTGAGCATATTGTACTCAGTGAATCTCACGAGTACGTTGGCTGTCTCTCCGTCCTTGAGCTTCTGGCCAGAACCTTTGCGGATAATCTGCATATAGACGCCTGAGCTCTGAAAGAGCACGTACTCATTCTTGCTCACGTCGGTTGTGGTGTCCTGGCTAAAGAATTTTGACTCGCTGATGACGGTGATGGCTGAGTCGGCAATGAATTTATTGATAGCGCTGCGCTCACGCTTCTTTTGGTCGGCGTAGGTCTCAGAGTCGTTGCATGACGCAAAGAGCATGATGCCGCACAAAACAGCGATAAGGGCGTAAACTGTCTTTCTCATATATATATCGTTCTTTTTATTTACTGTGCAAAGTTACTGCAATCTGCTTGAACAGCAAAGCGAAACAGTGAAAAAGTAAAAGAAGTGCTGTGTGAAAAAAATAAAACAGGGTGGCACTTTGCCTGGGTTCTGCATCAGTACCCCCAAGGAGTGGGGGATAGGAGTGGAACACCAAGAGTCACTGCTTTAGTAGCTCGGCAAATTGAGCAAATGCCTTCCTCACTATTTGCTCGCCCTCTTCCATCGAGCAGAGCAGCCTTCCGCCACTGGCATTGAGGTGGCCGCCGCCATTGAAGAACTGAGCAGCCATCTCGTTGCATGGGAAATCGTCTACCGACCTGAGGCTCACCCAGATGACATTGTCCTTGCGGTCGTCCTCGCGAAGGGAGATGGAAAGTTTCATGCCTTTAATCCGCAGTGGCTCATTGACAAGCCCCTCGGCATCGCCTTTGATGAAATGAAAACGGAGCATGTCTTGCCGTGTAATGGTGAAGTAGGATGCATGGAGATCCTCGAAAACATTGAGCTTCTGCGACATCACGTAGCCACGTAGCCTGATGGCCCATTGGCTGAAGTTGTAGAACACCTTGCGGTAAATCTTGTCCTTATCGATACCTTTGGCAAGCAGTTGACAGATAATGAAATAGATGTCGGGGCGCGCCGAGTTGTAGGTGAAACCTCCCGTATCGGTCATCATGCCGCAATATATCTGCTCGGCAAGTGCCTTGGGCATGGTATCATAGCCGCCCAACTGCCATATGAGACGAAATATCA
Organism: uncultured Prevotella sp.; assembly: GCA_900314365.1. Taxonomy (GTDB): domain Bacteria; phylum Bacteroidota; class Bacteroidia; order Bacteroidales; family Bacteroidaceae; genus Prevotella. The sequence goes on from OMVH01000091.1 coordinate 10,528, forward strand.
TTTCAGCCGTGCTGCACATCTCGGGGTGGGAGACGAGCAACGCAGATTCTATCTGTGGGCCAATGTGGTGGTCGACCGTCACGATTTTTGCTTTGGCGCTCAACAGCAGGGGAGTAACCTCTCCCACGCGATCGGCAGTGCTATAGTCGAGGCAAAAGATTAAGTCGGCAGTCTCGAAAGCAGTCTTCACCTTATCGGGATGCTTGTCGTAGCGCACGATGCGCTCCGTGTCGGGCAACCATCTGAGGAAATCGGGAAAGGCATCAGGAACAATCGTCATGACGTCCTTTTCCCACTGCTCACGCAAAAACTTGCTCCATGAAAGACATGAGGAGACGGCGTCACCATCGGGGCTCTTGTGACCACAAACTACTATATGTTGGGCATCGGTAATTAGCTGCCGTAGCAATTTCTCTTCTTCAATATTAAGCAGATTCAATTCCATAATAGATGCAAAGGTAATGGAAACCTCGCTAATGGCAAAGAAAACATAACTTTTTCTTCTCTTGGCGTTCTGATTATTCTGAGTACTCTGATTATTTCGAAAACTCAGATTATGTTGCGTGAGGAAGGAGGGCTAAAATTGGGCTACCTTGGCGGAATATAAACTACTTCAAAATATTACCTTGGAGATTTGGCGATTTCAGAAAAAATTATTACCTTTGTCTTAGATTCCCAATAACCTCGAAACCGCATTTCCCGACATATGGTTTTACTAATTTTACTGTGAGGTAGCTGTTGCATTGGATCGGGAGTTCAATCGAAGGTATCCCCCTGAAACTGCATCCGCTGTAGCTTCGCATACGAGAACATATCATGATATTACGAAATAAGGCATCAGACAAATGATTATTAAGTTCAAGGACGGCATCCTTCAGCTCTTTCCCATGGTTTGGGCCGTGTTGGCACTCATTGTCGGTGTGCTTCTTGGCGAGGTTCTCCGAGGCTTTGTGCCTTGGTGGCTGTGGCTTGCTGGTATGGCTACAGCCGTGATAACAATCCTTTTAGTGCCCGGATGTCAGGCGAAGAACATCCTCGTGCTCCTTGCTTGTCTGCTGCTCGGTGGAACAGTAATGGCGATTAAGATATTAAAGTCGAATGCGAGCCTCCCATTACAACCAATTATATATAAGGCTGTTGTCGTATCGCAACCTCAGCGTCATGGAAAGGTGGTCAAGTTTGATATGGTGGTCAGCTCAGGCAGTATGAAGGGTCGGAAGGTGAGAGCCTCGCTCTTGTGTGACACATTGACTCACCGCTACCGTCATCTGCGTATGGGCAGCGGACTGATGGCTTGCTCTCAGATGGAGAGTTTCGCGGAAAACTCTCATGTTGGACATTTCGACTATGCCCGGTATATGCGCTGCAATGGTTTCGAAGCGCGGACCTTCATCTATTATCGTAATTGGGCGGATATTCCGGCTGATTATCGTTGTCTGACCTTCTGGCAGCGTGCCAAGCTCAAGAGCATGATGACGAGAGAGAGGCTGTTGGCGGAGTATCGCGACAGGGGACTAAGCGGCCAGGACTATGCCGTTGTAGCAGCCATGTCGCTCGGCGACCGCAGTATGCTCTCCAAGACCACCCGCGAGGCTTATTCCGATAGCGGCAGCTCGCACGTGCTGGCCATCTCTGGGCTCCATCTTGCCATTCTCTACACCATGTTCTCCTTGCTGATTGGACGTCGGAAGTGGATTCTCTCTCAGGCTGTCATGATGCTGGCAGTATGGGCTTTTGTGTTTTTGGCCGGTATGTCGGCTGGTATGGTGCGGTCGGCTGTGATGATAAGCATCTACAGTTTGTGCTGCGTGCTTGGCAGAGACCGCATTTCGCTCAACAGTCTCGCAGTGGCGGCCTTTTTCATGCTGCTTGTCAATCCGCTCTATCTGTGGGACATCAGTTTTCAGATGTCGTTCATGGCTGTGGCAGGCATCATGCTTCTCTATAAGCCTTTCTTCAATCTGCTTGGAAGCCACATGCCTATGGGAGCCATAGGACGATGGTCCTGGGGGCTTGTGGTTACATCGCTATCTTCGCAGTTGGCAGTGGCGCCACTGTCAGCTTACTATTTCGGTCAGTTCCCTGTTTGTTTTCTGTTGGCCAATTTTATAGCTATTCCCGGTGTTTGGCTGTTGCTTCACATTGTCATTCTCTTCTGGATATGTCAGCCTTTAGCAGCGGTTCAGCAGGTGTTAGTGGATGTTCTCGGTGGCCTGGCTTCACTCATGAAGCAGAGCCTCGGCTTCATCTCTCAGCTTCCTGGGGCGTGTGTCAACGGTATTGACATGAGCCAGTGGCAGCTTGCCGCAGTCTATTTGGCTGAGGCTGGCTTGCTGTTGGCTTTCTTCTTTGTGGTCAGAGTGAGGCGACAAATCACACGTTGAAGTAGTCGTTGAGTTCCTGTGCGGCGTTGCCGCCATCGTTCTTCAGATCCTTGATGATATGTCCGTGTTCGAGCAATGCTATGCGCGTCGACACTTCGACTGTGTGCTGAAGATTGTGACTGCTCAGAAAGATGGTGGCGTTCGTTGCCTCATGATAGGAGAGGATGAGCTTCTTGAGACAGTTTTGTCCCGAAGGGTCGAGGAAGTTGAAGGGTTCGTCGAGGATGAGCAGGTCGGGGGTGTTAAGCATGGAGCCAATGATGCCAATCTTTTGTTTGTTGCCCGCCGAGAATTCGCGAATAAGTTTGTTTTGTCCAAGAATCTCACCACTCATGAACGACGAGAACGCTTCGAGGCGACTGTTGAGAGTCTGTTCGTCGATAGTGTTAACTTTCGCAATGAAGTTGAAGTATTCCTCGGGTGTGAGGAAATCGATGAGGAACCCCTCGTGGATGTAGGCACCGGTGACCAGTTTCCATTCCTCCGACTTGGCGGGGTCAATTTCCTGTGCTTCTTCAGCTGCGGCAGTGAGACCGACATGGCCTGCTGTAGCCTGGAGAAGGTCGAGCATGAGGAGGAACAGAGTGGTTTTACCGGCACCATTGTTGCCGACCAGTCCGAGGATTTCACCGTTGCCGACCTTAAATTCGGGAATATCGACAGCAGTTTTCTCGCCGAATTTCTTTACGAGAGAGTCGATTCTGACTTGCATAGATGTTGTTGGGTTGATGGTGAGCCGCCTTGAGGCAAGCTTTGTGAAATAAAATAGGCAGCCCCCGAAGGGACTACCTATGTGATGAAGTAAAAGGATTATCTCAGACCTCTGCCGTGGCAATTCTTGAATTTCTTGCCGCTTCCGCAGGGACACGGGTCGTTAGGACGAGGCATCTTGTCCTTGATGATGGGAGTGTGTACTTGCTGTCTCTGACCTTCGCGTGTGTCGGTGCCGGCAGCCTGACGCTGGGCAGCCTCGGCTTCGTCGAGATTGTTCTTCTGCTCGTTGTATCGCCGTGCATGCTCCTCGGGTGCTGCCTCACGAACGTCGTTCTGCTGCATCTCCGGTATCTGCCCACGCATGAGGATGCTCGTAATGCGGTCGTTCATGTCGTCAATCATTGCGTCCCACACCTTGGCACTCTCAAGCTTGAACACCAGCAAGGGGTCCTTCTGCTCGTAGGAGGCGTTCTGCACGCTGTGACGTAGGTCGTCGAGCTGGCGGAGGTTGTCCTTCCAGTCGTCATCGATGATATGGAGCATGGTGACCTTCTCGAACTGCTTCACAACCGACTTGCCCTCGGTGTCGTAGGCTTCCTTGAGGTTGCATGGAATGTTGTAGATACCCTTGCCGTCGGTGATGGGCACCACGATGCGCTCGTAGCGGTCGCCCTGATTCTCCTCGACGTCCTTGATGACGGGCCAGGCTACACTTTGGATGCGCTCGGTCTTGCGTTTGAAGGCTGCCATAGCAGCTTGGAAGGCTCGCTCCTCAAGCTCCGGTTTGTTGCCGTTCTCAAATTCTTCCTCAGTGAAGGGAACCTCCATTGCCAGTACTTTCAGGAACTGTTCTGTCACGCCTTGATAGTCGTACTTCTCGATGGCATTGACAATACGGTCCCAGATAACATTGGCGATGTCCATGCCAATGCGCTCACCCATAAGAGCGTGACGGCGCTTTTCATAGATGACGGTACGCTGTTTGTTCATCACGTCATCGTATTCGAGCAGATGCTTACGGATACCGAAGTTATTTTCTTCCACCTTCTTTTGAGCTCTCTCGATACTGCGGCTAATCATAGGATGCTCAATGCGCTCGCCATCTTCGAAGCCCATGTGGTCCATAATCTTCGAAATGCGTTCGGAACCGAACAGACGCATCAGCTTGTCCTCGAGCGAGACGTAGAACACACTCGATCCCGGGTCGCCCTGACGTCCGGCGCGGCCTCGCAGCTGACGGTCAACGCGGCGGCTTTCATGGCGTTCGGTACCAATAATGGCGAGTCCGCCGGCAGCTTTCACTTCCGGTGTCAGCTTTATATCGGTTCCACGTCCGGCCATGTTGGTGGCTATGGTGACGGCACCCAGGAGGCGTGTGTCGGTCTTGATGAGTGGCTCGGCATCTTTTCCGGCAAGAGTGGCGTCGCTTCCCTTAGCGCCTTCGTCAGCGGCCTTGATGAGCATCTTCTGATGGCTGACGGCTGTTGGCTTGTCGGTGAAGGCTGTACCGTCGGTGGTTATGAAGACGGTGCCGGGGGCACTCTTTCCAGCTTCAGCCACAATCATAGCCTCGCGTTGGTGGAGCTTGGCGTTGAGCACCTGATGGGGAATGCGTCGCATGTCGAGCATCTTGCTGAGCAACTCGCTGATTTCCACAGAGGTGGTACCTACAAGACAGGGACGTCCACTGACTCGCATCTCCTCAATCTCCTCAATGACGGCGGCGTACTTCTCGCGTGCGGTCTTATAGACCCGGTCGTCGAGGTCCTTACGGATAACGGGCTTGTTGGTGGGAATCTCCACGACATCCAGCTTGTAGATGTCCCAGAATTCACCAGCCTCGGTACTGGCCGTACCCGTCATACCAGCGAGCTTGTGGTACATACGGAAGTAGTTCTGCAGGGTGATGGTAGCAAAAGTTTGCGTGGCTGCCTCCACCTTCACGTGTTCCTTGGCCTCAATGGCCTGATGCAGACCGTCGCTCCAACGGCGGCCCTCCATGATTCGTCCGGTCTGTTCGTCGACTATCTTGACCTCACCGTTCATGACCACGTACTCGTCGTCTTTATTGAACATGGTGTAGGCTTTGAGCAGTTGCTGCAACGTGTGTACGCGCTCGCTCTGTACACCGTAGTGAGCCAGCAGCTCGTCTTTCTTGTCAAGACGTTCCTGATCGGAAAGATTCTTCTCGTTTTCGAGGGCCGACAGCTCAGAAGTAATATCAGGAAGCACGAAGAGATCCTTGTCGTTCACCTGCTTGGCCAGCCAGTCGAATCCTTTGTCGGTGAGGTCGACGCTGTTGAGCTTCTCGTCAACCACGAAGTAAAGGGGCTCCACAGCCTTTGGCATCTCGCGGTTGTTGTTTTGCATGTAGAAATCCTCAGTCTTGAGCATTCCCGACTTTATTCCCTCCTCAGAGAGATACTTGATGAGCGGTTTGTTCTTGGGAAGAGCCTTGTAGGACCGATAGAGTGAGAGGAATCCTTCTTCGGTCTCCTTTGCGTCGTTCTTTTTCTGACCGTCGGTGATAAGCTCCTTGGCTTGTGCAAGGTACTGTGTGGCCAGCTTGCGTTGTACGTCGACCAGTCGCTCTACGAGTGGCTGGAATTGTTCGAACATTTGGTCGTCACCTTTTGGGATAGGGCCGGAGATGATGAGCGGCGTACGGGCATCGTCAATGAGCACAGAGTCGACCTCGTCGACGATTGCATAGTTATGACCGCGCTGTACGAGGTCGGAGGGCGAGAGAGCCATGTTGTCGCGCAGGTAGTCGAAGCCGAACTCATTGTTCGTACCGAAGGTTATATCGGCTTGGTAGGCTTTGCGTCGTGCCTCGGAGTTAGGCTGATGTTTGTCAATGCAGTCCACGGAAAGGCCGTTGAACTCGTAGAGCGGTCCCATCCACTCGGAGTCACGCTTAGCCAGATAGTCGTTGACGGTGACCATGTGAACGCCATTCCCGGTAAGAGCATTAAGGAATACGGGCAGTGTGGCAACGAGGGTCTTGCCTTCACCGGTAGCCATTTCTGCGATTTTTCCCTGATGGAGTGCAATTCCGCCAAAGAGCTGCACGTCGTAATGCACCATTTCCCATTTCTGGTCGTTACCTCCGGCAGTCCAGTGGTTATGATAGATAGCCTTGTCGCCATCGATGGTGATAAAGTCCTTGGAAGGGTCGGCTGCGAGCTCGCGGTCGAAGTCGGTAGCTGTCACAACCGTTTCTTCGTTCTCAGCAAAGCGCCTTGCTGTACTCTTGATGATGCTGAAGGCTACGGGGAGCACTTCGTTGAGCGCATGCTCGTAGATTTCGAGCACATCCTTTTCTATCTTGTCAATCTGGTTGAAGAGATCCTCGCGCTCGTCGATGGGGGTATCCTCAATCTTGGCCTTGAGCTCTGCTATCTGTGCTTTCTGGTCTTTGGCAGAGTCTTGTACGTACTTTTGTATTTCCTTCGTCTTGGCGCGGAGCTCATCGTTGCTCAGCTTGTCAATCTCTGCGTAGGCAGCTTTCACCTTTTCTACGATAGGTTGGATAAGCTTCATGTCGCGGCTCGACTTGTCGCCGAAGAGAGCTTTTAATACTTTATTGAAGTTCATTATAGATGATGTTTGTTTTCTTGTCGTTATTACTGTGCAAAATTACTAATAATATTCTGACTGTCGGCATTTATCTCCGACAATTTGCAGATATATGGTTAGTTACGTAGCTGTGTCGGCTTGCTGTTGGCTTCATAATCCATGCTGGCCACTGTTGTCGGTGTCTTGTTCCATTCATGTTGAAGGACTACAGAGCACGTGACAAAGAGTTCGGGCCAGAAAAGGCGGAAAGTTTGTGAAGCCTATTGCAGCGGCGCAGCCTTGCAGGCGTTGGGTGCGCGGATTTGAATGGATTTAGCCAGCGTGGGAGCAATGCGGTCGGCAGTGACAGGACTGTTGATGCGTTGAGGTTTGAATCCTGCGCCAAAGAATATAATGGGGAAGGGCACAAAGGCGGCCCTTGCCGTGAATGTTTCCTGATTGTCCTCGTTGAGAAGTTTCCATCCCGGGGCTACTTCGATGATGAGGTCGCCACTTACCGACGGACTGTAGGGACTCTGCTGAACACCCCGCACGCCGGAAATCTGCACAAGGAAGTCTTTCGAACGAGAAATAACATCCTCAAAAGACACTCGCTTGTTCTCTATGAGTTTACGGTCGAGATAGATTTCGTTATGGAAGCAGGTCATCACATACTGTCCCTGTCCATAGATGGCACCGAGGTAGATGTTGAGCAGGTTGGCTGTCCTGTTGATATAGAAAGTCCCGGTGGGGATGCGGTAACGGGCATAGTCTACGGGCTGGTCCTTGGTGTAGCCAGTACTGGTCACGACAAACAGCACATTGTCCTTGCCGACGTTCTTTTGGAGTTCAGCTATCAGTGTCGCAAGAGTATGGTCGAGTCCGCGGTAGACCTTTTCCATCTCCGTGCGCCAGTTCTGCTCATCTTTTCCTTCGGCCGAGAGTGTGATAGCCAAATAGTCGGTCACGTCATCATGCCCCATTGCTTTCTCTGTGGCACAGTTGATTGCCATACGGGCTATAGCGTCGTTGCTCACTTCCTTGCCTTCAGTGGGCTTGGGATTGGCTGAGCGATAGTTGCTGAGCCATTTGCGTATTCCTTGAGAGAAATAGGGTGATGAAGTCCAGTTACCGGTGTGAGGGTCAATCCAGAATGCACCGTCGGCAGCATGTCCAGCCGAGAGTATGGCGGCATCGCGGTCGGCGGCAATCGCAAACACGATGGAAGCTCCGTTAGAAGCCACCTTCATCTCGTCGCTCACCGTAGAGGTTGCCATGCGCTGTGGCGAGCTCACATACTGCGGGTCGTCCACACAGTACACCGGTCGGAGCGTGCTGCGGTCAAGCCACTTCTGCGAGATGATGTTGTTGTAGTATGGAGTGGTACCTGTGACGATGGATGCTATGGCAGAAGAGCGGTCAACGGGGCTGAACGGATAGCTTGCTGACTCATAGACGCATCCTTCTGTGAGGAGCTTCCGGAATCCTTCGTCGCCATATAGTGGCGCAAAATGTTCTATGTAGTCGTTGCGTAATTGATCAATGGTGATGTTTACAACCAGTTTGGGTGCACCCGAGAGAGTCTGGGCGTCCATTTTCTGGCTGCACATGGCCACGAGTATCAATAGGGGCAAATATCTGTTCATGGTTGATTTTCTTTACTGGCATTGAGCCACAGGTTCATAATACACCGCAAAAGAAGCGTTGCAGCTACGATGTTCATACCTTCGGCATAATGCTGAATAATGTTGCCTGCAAAAAAGAGCAACAGACACACGGCAAAAACTTTCCAATAGTAGTGAGCTTTCTGCTTCCTCTCTCTCATAATCAGAGGGCAGAGAAACACGGCCGTGAGCGGATTGCACAGCAGTATCTGAAGGTTCAGGCTCACGGTGGGGTGCTGAGAGAAAACCATAGCCAGCAAGATGATTCCTGCGGCACTGTCGGCTGTGAGGAGCAACAGGTCGTATCCCCAGAGGATGCGATGCCGGCGCCATTCAATGAGGCTGACAGCGAGAGTAAGTCCCAGCAAGAGGAGGGCGCAGCCGGTAGGGGAGAGGGGAAAGCTTTTTCTTGCGGGTTGAGCTATGTATCCCATGGCTTGAGCTACGCTGGGGTCGAAGAGCAGAATCGAGTTCTCAACAAGCTTTCTTTTTTCTCCAGAGTGGCTTACTACAATCGCCTGGTCGAAGTAAGCACGGAGGCTGTCGGGAAGGAACTGCTGCTGGCGGAAGTCCGTCCTGCTGTCAGCCTTTACTCCCAGGAGCATGTCGTTGCCAAAGCGGGCCCAGGGTGAATCTTCATTCCATTGATGAATCATGTCCCTGTAGCTGGTCTTGGCAGAGCTGTTCACTGCGTATTCTATCTTTCCGTCAACATGGCTCTCAATCATGTCGCGTGCTCTCGTCGTACAATTATCGTAGAAGTAGTTGTATCGGTAAACGCGGTTCTCGGGCAGATTGTTTCTGTCGATGGCGCAGATGATGCTCCATTTCTCCTTTCTTGTAAGGTTGAGCAGCTGCTGCTTCATCCATCTTCCGGTAGCTGCATATTGCAGAAAGAACTGGTTGAACGGCTCAAGAGCTATCTGGTAATCAGTGAGCCCGAAGACGAAGCGCAACACGAACAAGCTCTTGCTGGAGTCGAAGATGCCCCAGTTGGCAATGACGTCTTCGCCCGTAGCACGGTCAGTAATTCGAATTGCGGTATGGCCGTAGAGCGAATATATGGCGGAGCCCGGTCCGCAAGTGATAAGGCTGATGTCAACGGAGTCCATACGTGGGAGCATGACGGATGGGGGCTCGCTGAGCGTCACGCTGCTCATGAGCCTGCCTCCCGCAAATTGCAAGGAATCGTTATCGGCTTGTACGTTGGCTGCCGCTGTGAACAGGGGGAGTAGAACAGCCAATGCAGCTCTCAAATAGTGCTTAAAACCTTTCACGATGCAAAAATAACTTTAATTTCTCAGTTAACGTGCTTTTGTCTCGAAATTTTTCGATATTTTTGCACCATGATATGACTTCAGTGTGCTCGTGCATCAAAACATCAGCCCTTCACACTCTTATTTTTACTTATAATAAAGGACAATGAGAAAGATACTCTTAGCTTCCCTCTTCGCTTTGATGTCATTGGCAGCAAGTGCTCAGAGCGGCACTAACTCTCCTTACAGTCAGTATGGTCTCGGCCTTCTTTCCGAACGCACTACAGGCTTCAACCGCGGTATGAACGGGCTGGGCATTGGCTTCCGCCTTCACAATCAAGTGAATTATCTCAACCCGGCCTCTTATTCGGCCATCGACTCTACTACTTTTATCTTTGATGCCGGACTATCGCTTCAAGTTACCAACTTCTCAGAAAACGGTGTGAAGAAGAATGCCAACAATGCCGACTTCGAGTATGTAGTGGCCGGTTTCCGTCTGGCCAGGCACTTGGGACTGAGCGCAGGTCTGGTGCCGTTGACCAATGTCGGTTACGATTATTCCTACACGGTCAACGTGAGTAGCGACAAGTATGATGCAGTAACTACGGCAACCAATACTTTCGCTGGCAGTGGCGGTCTTCATGAGGCTTATCTGGGTATGGGCTGGGAGCCGTTCCGCGGATTGTCCATCGGTTTCAACGCCTCTTATCTCTGGGGGAGTCTCGACCGCTCTGTCGCGAACAGCTACAGCGAAAGTACAGTAAACACGGTTTCGAAATACTATTCAGCCAGTGTCAACAGCTATAAGCTGACGTTTGGAGCGCAATACACAGCTAAGGTGTCGCGCCGCAACTGGCTTACTTTGGGTGCCACCTATACTCCCGGTCATAAATTGGGAACCGACCCCACCTGTCTTGTCGTGACACGTAATTCTCAGACCGGTGTGGCTGATACTACGAGCTTTACGGCCAGCAATGCTTATGAGCTTCCCACGGAGATAAGCGCGGGATTCATGTGGAATTACGCCAACAAATTCCGTTTCGGTGCTGACTACAACTTGCAGAAGTGGGGCTCTGTGGTCACTCCGGCCTATACGGAGAATGGCGGTACAGGGCTTTACGCTGCCACAAAGAATCAGTTTTCCGACCGTCACAAAGTGACTTTGGGAGGTGAGTATGTCAATGATGAGCGCAGCCGCAATTTCTTCAAGCGCATTCGTTACCGGGCCGGAGCCTCCTACGCCACGAACTATCTGAAGATTAACGACCAGGACGGGCCGAAGGAAATCAGCGTGAGTGCCGGTTTCGGTATTCCCATTGTCAACGGCTACAACAACCGTTCCATCCTCAACATTTCGGGGCAATGGATTCGCCGAAGTGCCACCAGTCTCATCAAGGAGAACACGTTCTGCATCAATGTGGGACTGACCTTCAACGAGGAATGGTTCTCGAAGTGGAAGATGCAGTAAGGAGGAAGTCTCAAGGTTATGCGGAAAACGCCTCTCATAGTTTCGTTGCTCGGTATCGTTCTTCTTATGGCCGGTTGTGGCCAGGAGGTGGAGCATACGGCTGCTGCCGTATATGAGCGCGACTCTCTCCCCGACATGGTGAGCTATGGCGTGAACAACTTGATTTCCGACTCCGGTGTCATTAAGTACCGCATCGTCACCGAGGAGTGGCAGCTCTTCTCCTCTTCGGGCAATCCGCGGTCGGTGTTTCCCAAGGGTGTCCTGTTGACGCAGTTCGACGAAAACTTCCACATCAACTCCTTCATAGAGTGCGACTCGGCCTGGCATTATGACAATCGGCATCTTTGGGAGCTCCGGGGACGCGTGCGGATTCACACCAAGACCGGCCTGCGTTTCTCCAGCGAAGAGCTGTTCTGGGACGAATCCCGCCGTGAGCTCTATTCTTACAAGTTCTCCCGACTGGTTACTCCGGAGCGTACGCTGCAAGGGAGTTTCTTCCGTAGCGACGAACGCATGACCAAGTATGTAGTCACCAATACGCGCGGCTCGTTTGAACGGGCTGATTTTGGTTCCGACAACGATACCCTCCAGTCGGCACCCGACACTACGAAGGCTAAAGTTCGTCAGCAGACCGTACCACAGCGGCGGACCCCTGCAAGTACTCAGACTCATTAATATATATATAATAAGGTGGAAGACTCAGAACTGTCACTGATTATTTCTATTCTCACCACGATGGTGCTTTCGGCTTTCTTCTCAGGAATGGAGATAGCCTTTGTGTCGAGCAACCGTATGCTTGCCGAGATGGACCGGGAGAAGGACGGCTTCTCCCAACATCTGCTTTCTATATTCTACCGTCATCCCAACGGTTTCGTCAGCACGATGCTTGTGGGAAACAATATTGTGCTCGTTGTTTATGGTATCCTTATTGCGCGCTTGTTCGACAACACTATCTTCCGTGGCATGGAACCGGGCTTCACAGTTCCCGCCGACACCATCCTCTCCACGCTCATCATGCTTTTCACGGGTGAGTTCCTGCCCAAGACACTCTTCAAGAGCAACCCCAACAGGCTGCTTTCGTTCTTCGCCCTGCCGGCTTATTTTTTCTATGTGTTGCTCTGGCCCGTCAGCCGCCTCTGCACGTTGATTTCCAAGGGACTTCTTCGAATCGTCGGTGTGAAGATGGACGAGGAGGAGGACGATGAAGGCTTCTCAAAGGTGGATTTGGACTATCTCGTCCAGGCGAGTATTGACAATGCGGAAGAGGAAGGAAAGGTGAACGACGAGGTGAAGATATTCCAGAATGCCCTCGACTTTCCTGACACCAAGGTGCGCGACTGCATGGTGCCCCGCACGGAAATCAATGCTGTCGACATGGATACTTGCACGCTCGAAGCCTTGAAGCAAAAGTTTATTGAGAGCGGAAACTCCAAGATTATTGTCTATCGGGGCGACATTGACAATATTGTGGGTTACATTCATAGTTCCGAGATGTTCCGCAATCCGGCTCAGTGGAAGGATTCCGTCCGCACCATGCCCTTTGTTCCCGAGACGATGGCGGCTCAGAAGCTCATGACCATCTTCCTGCAGCAGAAGAAGAGCATCGGAGTGGTGGTCGATGAATTCGGGGGTACCAGCGGTATCGTGTCGTTGGAAGACATTGTGGAGGAGATCTTCGGCGACATTGAGGACGAACACGACAGTTCCAATTATGTGGCACGCCGTACCGACGACGGTGACTACATTCTCTCGGCCCGGCTTGAGATTGACAAGGTGAACGAGATGTTCGGTCTCGATTTGCCCGAGAATGAAGACTACATGACGGTGGGCGGACTCATTCTGCATTACTATCAGAGCTTCCCGAAGCTCAACGAGGTTGTGACCATTGGCAGGTTCCATTTCAAGATTATCCGCAACACACGTACCAAGATAGAGCTTGTGCGTCTGCATGTCGATAGCGACTGACAGCGGCCTGCATCCTCCGAAGCTTCGTGGCCTTGGAATCCCTGGAAACGTTTCTGGCAGTTTCTCGCTGACGAGAAAGCCGTCAGCGAGACCCTGCCCGACGTCGAGCTTCCGGCGAAAAGACGCTATGGACGAGGCTTGGAAGCTTGTGGCGAAGAAGCGGTGGAAGTGATGTTCCACTTTTCCCGACTTCGTCACTTTTTGTTAGGAAAAATACTTTTTTTGATAATCAGATACTTATAAGAAATAATTGCCGTTGGGGATGACGCATCTGGTCGTTCCGCTTGAGTTTTTGATCGCAAATCTATGGATAATCAACGATTATGGCTTTAGACCAAAACCGATAAAACTTCTTTGTGTCAGCGCCAAGGGCTTAGGCCCTTTGCCCATAGAGGGTTAG
>OMVH01000011.1 GCA_900314365.1 uncultured Prevotella sp.
GGTGGAACTATCCCGTGGCCTTGGAGGGTGCTCTGAAGCTCAAGGAGATAAGCTACATCCATGCCGAGGGCTATCCTGCGGCGGAGATGAAACATGGACCTATCGCCTTGGTGGACAACATGATGCCGGTGCTCTTCGTGGCCACCCATCACCAGGGCTACGAGAAGATAGTGTCGAACATGCAGGAGGTCAAGGCGCGTGGCGGACGTATTATTGCAGTTATCACTGAGGGCGACACTTCAATGGAGAAGATTGTTGATGCGACCATCAGCATTCCGTCGACGCTGGCACCCCTTGCTCCGCTACTCACCGTTATCCCCCTGCAGCTTTTGGCCTACCATATTGCTGTGGAGAAGGGACTTAATGTCGACCAGCCCCGTAACCTGGCCAAGAGTGTCACCGTGGAATAACAATGTGACCGGGGAAGCTAAATAGTGTAGGAGACCATGTGATTTCCATTATCTTCATTGCCGCGTCGTGCTGTGAGCAAAGGAACTACCATTCAACTTGCGGCAGGCCACGAGTACCGCGTGCAGTAAAAGGAAACAATTAATAAAGGTAGAATCCTGAAAATAATGCTGACGTGTATAGAAAGAAAAAGCCCTTTTTACTTTGCTGTTTGTTTCGATTGCATTAACTTTGCACGAAAGACTTATTACCCTGACAAATGGAAGACTACATCGTTTCGGCGCGTAAGTACAGGCCTGCGACTTTCGACGCCGTAGTGGGTCAGCCGGCCCTTACCACCACGCTGAAGAATGCGGTGAAGAGCAAGAAGCTGGCTCATGCCTATCTTTTCTGCGGTCCCCGTGGCGTAGGCAAAACCACCTGCGCACGCATCTTCGCCAAGGCCATCAACTGCCTGAACCCTACTGCTGATGGCGAGGCATGCAACGAGTGCGAGAGCTGCAAGGCCTTCAATGAGGGCCGTTCGTACAACATCTTCGAGCTCGACGCTGCCAGCAACAACAAAGTGGAAGACATCAAGGCCCTCATGGACCAGACCCGCATTCCGCCGCAGGTGGGACGCTACAAGGTGTTCATCATCGACGAGGTGCACATGCTCTCGCAGCAGGCCTTCAATGCTTTTCTCAAAACGCTGGAAGAGCCGCCCGCCCACGTCATCTTCATTCTCGCTACCACAGAGAAGAACAAGATTCTGCCTACCATCATTTCGCGCTGCCAGATTTATGACTTTGAGCGAATGACAGTGCCCGAGATTATCAGTCATCTCAAGATGGTGGCCAGCAAGGAGGGCATCCGCTACGAGGAAGAGGCCCTCAACGTGATTGCTGAGAAGGCTGACGGCGGAATGCGCGACGCTCTTAGCATCTTCGACCAGGCGGCAAGCTTCTCGCAAGGTGACATCACCTATGAGAAAGTGCTGCAGGACCTCAATGTACTCGACAGCGACAACTACTTCAAAATCATCGACCTGGCACTGCAGAACAAGGTCAGCGACATCATGCTGCTGCTCAACGGCATCATCAGCCGGGGCTTCGACGGCGGTAACATCATTAACGGACTGGCCTCCCATGTGAGGAATGTGCTCATGGCCAAGGACGACAGCACGCTGCCACTGCTTGAGACCAGCGACCAGCAGCGGGAGCGCTTCCGCGATCAGGCCCGACGCTGTCCCACGCCTTTCCTCTATAAGGCCTTGGAGATTATGAACCGCTGCGACGTGAACTACAAGCAGAGCAGCAACAAGCGCCTGCTCGTGGAACTCACGCTCATAGAGGTGGCTCAGATAACGCAGCCCGATGGCGACGACAAGCCGGGCGCGGGGCGTAGCCCTAAGCGTCTGAAAATCCTGTTCAAGAACTTGATGGTCACTCCCCAGCCTAAACCGGCCCAGCAGGTGGTCGGGGCGGGGGTGAGGACGACGGCAGCGCGTCCGCAGACCGTCACTACAGCTGCTGCAGGCCCCAAGCCTGCTGCTTTCGGTGCCTCCGCGACTAAGGGGAAGGCGATTCCTAACTTTGGATTTACTTTCAGCTCTCTGCTTGGAAAGGACCGGCAGGCGGCTGCCACTACTCAGACTCAGTCGCAGACACGTGAGAATCAGGCCTTCACGCAGGAACAGCTCAATGTGGAGTGGGTGTCGATGTGCAACGAGATGGCTCAGGACCTCCGTGGAATGGCAGCCAGACTGAAGAATATGATACCTCAGATAACAGCTCCTGAGGCTATCGAGATAGCCGTCGACAACGACTTCTTGAAAGAAGAGATTGAGAACCTCAGACCAAAGCTCACGGGTACTCTGAGACGCAAGCTCCACAATGACCACATTGTCATCAGCCTGCGCACCGCGCGGAAGGAAGAGGTCAAGGTGGCTCTTACGGGTAAACAGCTCTTCGACAAGATGCGCACGGAAAACGCAGCTATCGAGCATCTGCGCTCAGCCTTCAATCTTGAGCTCTCATGAGGCAGGCGGTGCTGACGAGGGCAGGGGAGATGTCGTGGTCAGGGCTCTCAGAAGAACATATGAAGAGAAGTTTTGATAAAATCTCCGCCCCGATGGGCTATGAGTGAATTTATTTTCTTACTTTTGCACTAATGAATGTAAAACGTATCCAGGCTGTCGCCAGTTGGCTGAACCACTACAAATACTTGATAGTTATTGTGGCGGGCGTGCTTATCGTGGGCTTTTTCGACGATAACAGCATCCTTCAGCGCGTGAAGTTGCAGATGCAAATCAGCGACATAGAGGACCAGATAGCCCGGTACAACAAGCAAAACGAGGCCGACCGTAAGGAGCTCAATCTCTTGCGCACTAATCCGAAGGCCATAGAGAAGATTGCACGCGAACGCTATTTCATGAAAGTCGACGACGAGGATATCTTCGTGCTCAGCGACGACGAACAGCAAACCGCACAAACGGGACAAGACAATGAGACAAATGAGTAAGACAGAGACAGTCCTCTTCCTTGTGGGTGGACTGCTGATGGTAGTAGGCGCAGGATGCTTCGCCTTCATGTGGCAGCGTAGCATAGCCTGTTGGGTGTTCATGGTGGGAGCCGTGCTCTTTACCGTGATGCAGGCCATGCAGACCTACAGCGGACAGAGCCTCGTCATCAGGCGGCTCAAGCGTATCCAGGCCTTAGCGGGGATTTTCTTCATCATCGCCGCAATCCTCATGGTAGATGCCGACCGCCACTTCCTCCTCCCCCTCTTTACGGGCAAGGCCGGATACATCAACTATATTACTTATATATATAATAAATGGGTGGTTGTTCTGCTGATTGCTGCCGTGCTCGAAGTGTACACAACCCACCGCCTGTCAAGTGAGCTGGCAAAAGAAAAAAAAGCATAAAAACCTTATTGCAGGATTAAATTGAATAAAAAACTTTTATACTCTCACTAATAGGTGTTACCTTTGTGACTACGCAAAAGAAACAATATATATGAATAAGATACTCTACACATTTCTGTCGGTACTGGCACTGACCTCTTGCGCCAAGAGCTTCACCATTCAAGGCTCTTCCAATGTCTCTACCCTCGACGGGCATATGCTCTATCTGAAGGCGGTCAACGACACGACGACCAAGAACATCGATTCTTGCGAGGTGGTGCATGGACAGTTCCATTTCAAGGGCTCCGTCGACTCTGTCTGCATGGCAGCCATCTATATGGACCAGGAATACGTGTTGCCTGTGGTACTTGAGGATGGCGAAATCACTATTAAGCTCGACAACACCCAGCAGGACATCAGTGGCACGCCACTCAACGATTCACTGACCACCTTCCGCAACAAACTCATGCAGTTGCAGAATCAGGTGCAGGAAATGGCCAACGCAGAGTATCAGGGTTATGCCACGGGCAGCAACATGGATGAGGTCTATGCCCGGCTGAACGACCAGCAACAGCGACTCAACGAGCGTATCGACCGGCTGATGTCAACCTTCGTGGAAACCAATTTCAATAATGTGTTAGGCCCATGGGCTTTCTCCTTGCACACCAGTTCCTATCAGTATCCCATGCTTGACCCCTGGATAGAGGACGTGATGAGCAAGGCCACTGAGAAGTTCAAAAACGACCCTTATGTGAAGGATTATTACTCGAAGGCGCAGGAGAATCAGCAAATCATGAACGGTACGAAGATGCCCGAAGCTCCGGCTATGCCGCCGCAGAATTACGGTCAGGCCGCAGCGGCTCCTACTCCCAACGAGCTGGCAAAGCCTAAGTAACAGCTATGAGGACGCTCATTAAGGGTGGAATGATTGTCAACGAAGGCAGACTCCTTGCTGCTGCTGTTGCCGTGGATGGCGACTGCATAGAGGGAGTCTATCCTGAGGGGACAGAACCCCGTGGCAGCTACGACGATGTCGTGGATGCCTCGGGGTGTTTTGTTATGCCTGGGGTCATTGATGAGCACGTGCATTTCCGTGAGCCGGGATTGGAACGAAAGGCCGACATCGAGAGCGAGAGCCGTGCGGCCGTATTCGGCGGTGTGACGACGTTCTTCGACATGCCCAACACCATTCCGCAGACAACGACGCTCGAGGCTCTTGAAGATAAGTTCCGCCGGGGTAGGAGAGAGAGTCATGTCAACTACAGTTTCTTTTTCGGAGCTACAAACAGTAATACGGCGCTCTTTGCCCAACTCGACCGCCACCGCATTCCCGGCATAAAACTCTTTATGGGTGCAAGCACGGGAAACATGCTCGTTGACGGAGCCCAGGCCTTAAACAGCGTGTTTGCAGAGTGTGCCCGGCTTCAGCTCCCTCTGATGACTCACTGCGAGGATACAACCCTTATCAACGCTAACATGGCAGCTGCTAAAGCCCAGTACGGGCCCGACCCGGCACCACGGTTTCATCCCGTTATAAGAAATGAGGAAGCGTGCTACCGCAGTACCTCGCTTGCATGTCGGTTAGCCCGTGAGCATGGCACGCGCCTTCATGTGGCTCACCTGTCAACAGCTCGCGAACTTTCCTTGCTTGGCGCGAATGTTACGGGCGAGGCAGTGATAGCTCATCTGCTCTTCTCTGATGCTGACTATGACCGGTTGGGCAGTCGCATAAAATGTAATCCGGCTGTGAAGAGCGCAGACGACCGCACCGCACTGCGCCGTGCCATTTCCGACGGTACTATCTATACTGTAGCTACCGACCATGCTCCCCATCTGCTGAGTGAGAAGCAAGGAGGATGCGCTAAGGCTTCCTCCGGAATGCCGATGTTGCAGTTCTCGCTGCCTGTGATGCTGGAGCTCGTCGACGAAGGCGTTCTGACGCTGCCTCAGGTGGTCATGCTCATGTGCCATCATCCGGCGCAGCTGTTCGGTATCAGCAAGAGAGGTTTTCTGCGAAAGGGTTACAAAGCTGATATCACCGTGGTGCGTCCTCACGATCCTTGGCGCGTCACCACGTCGCTCATACAGAGTAAATGCAAATGGAGTCCGTTGGAAGGGCACGAGTTTCAGTGGAAGGTAGTGCAGACTTTCTGCAACGGCCATGCGCTGATAGCCGACGGAATGCATCTGAAAGACGAGAATTACAGGGGCGAGGAAGTGAGGTTCCGCGAAGAATGAAGCTCACTTTCGACATAGCAGAACTGATGCCTTACGTGAACTGGATTTACTTCTTCCACGCGTGGGGTCTTGACGGTAAACCGGCTGAAGCAAAGGAGGACCTGAAACATGAAGCCGAGGCCGTGCTTGAAAGTTGGCATGGCCACTATCAAGCTTACGCCACTTTCCAACTGTTGGAAGCCAATTCCGACGGTGACGACCTTTTGCTCGGCGGTCTCAGAATACCGATGCTCAGACAGCAGAAGCCCTCGGCCGGAAGCAATTACTGCCTCTGCCTGGCTGACTTTGTGAGGCCATTGTCCTCTCAAATCAAGGATAGGGCAGGAGTATTCGCCACATCTTTCGACGTGGAGGCTACTACAGAACACAACGATGATGCTTATTTGAAGATGATGTCGCAGGTTCTATCCGACCGACTGGCTGAGGCGGCAGCTGAACGCATGCATCAGCTCGTGCGCACGAAGTACTGGGGCTATGCGCCCGATGAGCACTTGTCAATGAAAGACATCCTCTTGGAGCGCTATCAGGGCATAAGGCCTGCTGTGGGCTATCCTTCACTGCCCGACACGAGCGTTAACTTCCTGCTGGCACAGCTGCTCGACTTCAGTGAGATAGGAATAAGGCTCACTGAGAGCGGAATGATGGTGCCCCACGCCAGTGTGTCGGGATTTATTTTTGC
Organism: uncultured Prevotella sp.; assembly: GCA_900314365.1. Lineage (GTDB taxonomy): Bacteria > Bacteroidota > Bacteroidia > Bacteroidales > Bacteroidaceae > Prevotella. Next base: position 6,213 of record OMVH01000011.1, read on the forward strand.
TCACCCCAAGGCTCGTTACTTCGACCTCGGGAAGATTGGTGAGGACCAGCTACGTGACTACGCCCGCCGGCGCGGACTTCCTTTGGAGTTGATGCGCCGCTTCTTTGGCTCGAGAGTCATCAAACGCTAAGACGAAATGATAGCAAGAATAGCTTTACCCATCTTGATCGCCATCGTACTGTCCGATCTTTACATCGAGTGGCACTATCGGAACAGCCGTTTCCTCAATACGTGGAAAGCCCGTCTCTTATGGTTGGTTCCGGGTATTGTCATGACGGTCTACACACTCGTCCTGACTTTCACACGTAATTTCGTTCCTGGCGACATAGCCTGGATTGAACTCTACATGATGCTTGTAGGCATTCTTGTATGGCCCAAGGCCGTCTTCGCGGCTTTCTCCTTCGCGGGACTGATGGCCAAAAGAATTTTCCACTGGCGACGCAACTGGGGCAATTATGTGGGCGATGTGTTCATTGCCGTCACGTTAGCCGTTTTCTTCTACGGGATGACGCTTGGTCCCCGACAGTTCAAAGTAAGGCGGCTGGACCTTAGCTTCCCGAATCTCCCGGCCTCCTTTGAAGGCTATCGCATCATACTCTTCAGCGATGCCCATGTGGGTACATTCAAGGACGGGCGCCGCTCCTTATTGAAGCGTGATGTGGACAGCATCAACGCACAGCGACCCGACCTCATAGCCTTCACCGGCGACCTCGAGAATATACAACCCTCCGACCTCGATGACCACATCGCAGAACTCTCGTCGCTGCGGGCCCGCGACGGTGTGTTCTCGGTCCTTGGAAATCATGACTACAGCGACTACATCCGTGCAAGCAAGGAGGTGAAAGATGCCAACGAACAACTGCTAAGGCTTCGGGAGAAACAGTTCGGATGGCATTTGCTGCTCAACGAGCATGTGGTGCTGAAGCGGGGAAATGATTCCATCTATCTTGCAGGGACGGAGTGCAAAGGACAGGATCCGCGTCCCAACCGTGCTGATGTACCGCGTTCGATGAAGGGTATTCCACAGAAAGCCTTCACCATCATGCTTCAACACGATCCCAAGGCCTGGGATGAGGACATTCTGAAGTGGAAGCAGGTGATGCTCACGCTCTGTGGACACACTCATGCCGGTCAAGTGAATATTTTCGGAATACGTCCTACCATGTTCAGCTATAAGGAAGATTACGGCCTATACGAACACGCCGGAAGGTTCCTTTATGTCACGTCTGGTATTTGTGGTCTGGTGCCGTTGCGCATCGGAGCCACGCCGGAGATAGTCGTCATAACCCTTCACAGCCACCCCTGAAACCTCAGACTGTTAACACTTCATCATAACAACACTATGAAAATTCTCTATCGCATCTACCAAGTCTTCATCGCCGCTCCGCTGTCCATTCTGGTATCCGTGATACTCTCAGTCACGACCGTATTGGGATGCATCTTGGGCAACGGCCATTTCTGGGGCTACTATCCGGGAAAACTGTGGTCGCGCCTGCTGCTTTGGATCCTTCTCATTCCCGTGAAAGTAGAAGGACGCGAGAACCTCAAGGAGGGACAGTCCTACGTCTTTGTGGCCAACCACCAGGGCATCTTCGATGTGTTCCTCATCTATGGCTACCTGAACCGCAACTTCAAATGGATGATGAAATACCAGCTGCGCCGTGTGCCTCTTGTGGGCATAGCCTGCCAATATGCCCATCACATCTTCGTCGACAAGCGGGGACCGAGCAAGATACGCAAGACCTACGACGAGGCTCGCGAGATACTCAAGGAAGGGATGTCGCTCGTTGTATTTCCCGAGGGCTCCCGCACTTTCACCGGGCACATGGGCTTCTTCCGTCGTGGTGCTTTCATGCTGGCCGACGAGCTTCAGCTGCCCGTAGTGCCACTCACCATCAACGGTTCTTTTGAAATCATGCCGCGTATGCGCGATATGCACTTCGTCAACTGGCATCCACTGTCGCTCACCATCCACAAGCCCATTCCGCCTAAGGGCAAGGGAGCTGATGCCGAGCATGCTGCTATGAAAGAAGCCTACGACGCTGTGATGTCGGCACTCGAGCCTCGTTTTCAGGGCTATTTGGAGAATGATGACCAGTAAAGTCAAGAGATTTTCAATAAAAAAGGGCTTTTTTTTCTTTGTTATTCTTTTCCTTTGCACTAACTTTGCATCAATAAAGATAATATATGGAAAGTGACAGCATCGTAATCATACCTACCTATAACGAGAAGGAGAACATAGAGAAGATAATCCGTGCGGTGTTCGCTCTCGAGAAGGCCTTCCACATTCTCGTGATTGACGACGGAAGCCCCGACGGAACGGGAAACATTGTGCAGCGACTCATGGACAACGAGTTTGCCGGCCGCCTGTTCATTATCCGCCGCAAGGGTAAACTGGGCCTGGGCACTGCCTACATCACCGGTTTTAAATGGGCATTGCAGCATAGCTATGATTACATCTTCGAGATGGATGCCGATTTCAGTCACGACCCACACGACCTGCCACGGCTCTATGCGGCCTGCCACGATGAAGGCTATGATGTGGCCGTGGGCTCTCGCTACGTGAGTGGTGTCAACGTTGTGAACTGGCCCATAGGGCGTGTGCTCATGAGCTATTTTGCCTCACGCTATGTGCGCTTCGTGACAGGATTCAAAGTCCACGATACTACGGCCGGATTCGTCTGTTATCGTCGTCGTGTGCTCCAGACTATCCCCTTGGACAAGATACGTTTCAAGGGCTACGCTTTCCAGATAGAGATGAAGTTCACCGCTTACAAGATAGGATTCCGTATCAAGGAGGTTCCCGTGGTGTTTGTCAATCGCCGTGAGGGAACGAGCAAGATGAGCGGTGGAATTTTCAGCGAGGCTTTCTTTGGTGTCATCCGTCTTCGCATTGACGGTTGGCTGCGCAAGTACCCTAAGCTTCCGACGGCCTGACAATGTCGTCGGTGTGGTCGGCAAGATGCGCCCTGCTGTCGTAGGGTTTAGTCCTGATGCTGTAGAAAAATAAGTCGGGGGCGCATGAGGTGGGGCTCCGGGAGTCCCCGTATTAAGATATAGATTTATCAGTTTGAAAATACAAGACTTACTGCAGCTCTACGCCCGTTCGCCGAAGGCTGGAGCATTATTGAAGACACTTGGGGACAGAGCCAGCGGCAATGTCTTCCTCAGTGGTTTGTCGGCTTCCTCCACTCCTCTTCTCTTTGCTTCTGTAGCCCCTGCCCTGTGTGGAGTGGTGGTCTTTGTGCTGCAGGACCAGGATGAGGCGGGCTATTTTTATCATGACCTCACCCAGGCTCTTGGCACTGACAACGTTCTGTTCTTTCCCTCTTCCTATCGCAGGGCTGTGAAATATGGGCAGAACGACAGTGCCAACGAGGTGCTTCGTACGGAGGTCCTCGCACGCCTCTCGGCATTGCCTTCCGATTCCTTCACCTACATTGTTACCCATCCCGGGGCTTTGGCAGAACTTGTTGTCAGCCGTCAGACCTTGGGCCAGAAGCTTCTTCATCTCAGCGAAGGGCAGAGCGTCGACCTTGTGGAGACGGAGCATAAGCTGCGCGAGTTCGGATTCCATCAGGTGGATTACGTCTATGAGCCGGGGCAGTTTGCTGTCAGAGGAAGCATTCTCGATGTTTTCTCCTTTGCCTCTGACCGTCCTTACCGTGTCGACTTCTTCGGCGACGACATCGACACCATCCGAAGTTTCGATGTGCAGAGCCAGTTGTCGGACGAGCGCAGAAAGGAAATTGATGTTGTGCCCGAGCTGGAAGCTTCGGTTTCGAAGAAGGTTCCTTTCTTTCAGTTTCTTCCCAAGGACACTCTCCTTGTGACCCGCGACTTCGACTTTGTAGCCGACGAAGTGGGTAGAATCTATGAGGAAGGATTTTCAAAGCAGGCCCTTACAGAGCGCCTTTCCGATGTGCCTGAGGCCGAACGGCCGGCCGTGGAAGCTCAGATGCGACGTGAGAGTGTGCTGTGCACGAGAGCGCAGTTTCTAAAAGACGCTGAGACTTTCCGCTTGCTGGAGTATGGGCCCTCGAACGTCACCTCAGTCCAGGAGCGTCGTCTCACAGTGGATTCGCCTCTCACGACCGTTGGGTTCCATACCACTCCACAGCCCCTCTTCCATAAGAATTTCAGTCTGCTTCGGCAGACTCTCGGCGACTATCTTCTCATGGGCTATCGCGTTTACATCCTTGCCGACAGCCCTAAGCAACAGGACCGCTTGCGGGAGATATTCGAGGAGGAAGGCTCCGATCCCGACCGTTCGGCAGCCAATGCTCAACGTTCCGGCATCGTCTTCACTCCCGTTGACCACACCATACATTCCGGCTATATCGACGAGGACCTGAAGGCCTGCTTCTTCACCGACCATCAGATATTCGACCGCTTCCATAAGTACAGCCTCAAGTCCGACGGTGCCCGGGCCGGAAAAGTAGCGCTCACGATGAAAGAGTTGCAGGAGCTGCAGCCTGGCGACTTCCTCGTGCATGTGGACTTTGGCATAGGCAAGTTCGGAGGACTTGTGCGTGTGCCCGTGGGCAACAGCTATCAGGAGGTGATACGCATCATCTATCAGAACAACGACAAGGTCGACGTATCCATCCACTCGCTCTACAAGATAAGCAAATATCGCAGTGCCACTACGGGTGAGCCCCCACGGCTGTCAACGCTCGGCACCGGTGCCTGGGAACGACTGAAGGAGCGCACGAAGAAGAAGATAAAGGACATCGCGCGCGACCTCATCCGCCTCTATGCCACACGGCGCAAGGAGAAGGGATTCGCCTTTTCTGCCGACAACTATATGCAGCATGAGCTTGAGGCCAGCTTCCTTTATGAGGATACCCCCGATCAGCTTAAGGCCACTCAGGATGTGAAGGCCGACATGGAGAGCCCCAAACCCATGGACCGGCTGGTCTGTGGCGACGTGGGGTTCGGTAAGACCGAAGTAGCCATAAGAGCTGCGTTCAAGGCCGCCTGCGACTCCAAACAGACTGCTGTGCTCGTGCCCACGACGGTACTGGCCTATCAGCATTACCAGACTTTCCGAAACCGGCTCAAGGACTTCCCTGTGCGCGTGGACTATCTCACCCGGGCTCGTACGGCCAAGCAGACGCACGATTTGCTCAGCGACCTTAAGGACGGAAAGATTGACATACTTATCGGCACCCACAAGCTTATAGGGAAGAGTGTGAAATGGCACGACCTCGGACTTCTCATCATCGACGAGGAGCAGAAGTTCGGTGTCTCCACGAAAGAGAAACTGCGCAAGCTCAAGACCAATGTCGACACACTCACCATGAGTGCCACGCCCATTCCACGCACGTTGCAGTTCTCGCTGATGGGAGCGCGCGATATGAGCATCATCCGCACGCCGCCTCCCAACCGTTATCCCATCCACACCGAGATAGCCACCTATGGCCATGAGGTCATCGCCGATGCCATCAACTTTGAGATGAGCCGCAACGGACAGGTGTTCTTCGTCAGCGACCGCATCAACAGCTTGCCGGAGATAGCGTCGCTTATCCATAAATATGTGCCCGACTGCCGCATAGGAATCGGGCATGGCCGGATGGAGCCTGAGGAGCTTGAAAAGATTATAATGGGTTTCATCAACTACGATTACGACGTGCTCCTCTCGACCACCATTGTGGAGAATGGCATCGACATTCCCAATGCCAACACCATCATCATCAACGACGCCCACCGCTTTGGACTGAGCGACTTGCATCAGATGCGGGGGCGCGTGGGCCGGAGCAACCGCAAGGCCTTCTGCTATCTGCTGGCACCGCCCAGGAGTGTGCTCACGCCTGAAGCCCGTCGTCGTCTCGATGCATTGGAGACTTTCTCCGACCTTGGCAGTGGGTTCAGTCTGGCCATGCAGGACCTGGACATCCGTGGAGCCGGCAATCTGTTGGGGGCTGAGCAGAGCGGGTTCATGGAGGACCTCGGCTATGAGACTTATCAGAAGATTCTCTCGCAGGCTGTCACTGAACTGAAGAACGATGAGTTCCAGGATCTTTATGCCGAACAGATAGCGAGCGGACAACAGGTTTCGGGCGACGAGTTCGTGGAGGACTGTGCCATTGACAGCGACCTGGAGATGTACTTCCCCGATTTCTATGTTCCCGGGAGCAGTGAGCGCATGTTGCTCTATAGGGAGCTCGACAGCATTGAGGACGACCGCACGCTGGAGGAATACCGCCGCCGGCTCACCGACCGTTTCGGCCCCGTGCCCCACGAGGGTGAGGAACTCATGCAGGTCGTGGCCTTGCGGCGCTTGGGCAAGCACTTGGGCTGCGAGAAGATAGTGCTGCGTCAGGGGATGATGAACATGCAGTTTGTGAGCAATCCCGACAGCGCCTATTACAAGAGTCAGGCCTTTGGACGCATCATCGACTACATTGCGCGCAATCCACGCCGTTGCGAGCTTAAAGAAGTCCGTGGGCGCCGGCTGCTGCATGTCACGTCGATTCCAACGGTGGCCGCTGCCGTGAATGTGCTCAAGGAGATGATGGACTGAGCCAGCGCTATAACGCGGAAAAAGCTACACCCGTCGTTGCTCTGCCCCAAAGTGAGGGGAAAGCAACGACGGGTGTTTGTCTTGAGGGACTACGGAAGTCTGCGGGCTTCGCGTGGCCGGGATTATTTGTTGACGAATCGCTCGGCCTCGAGAGCAGCCATGCAGCCCGAGCCTGCGGCAACAACAGCCTGGCGGTAGACGGGGTCGGCACAGTCGCCTGCCGCAAAGACACCCTCGATATTGGTGCGTGGAGTGCCGGGGACGGTCTTGATGTAGCCGGCGTCGTCAAGAGTGAGCTGCGAGCGGAAGAGGTCGGTGTTGGGCTTGTGGCCGATGCCGAGGAAGAAGCCGCTGATGGGCAGGTCGTAGCGTTTCTCGTCGGGCTCACCTTTGCGCCACACCAGATGGGCTCCTTCTACACCGCCCTCACCGTAGAGTCCGAGGGTGTTGGTCTCGTAGAGAATCTCAATCTTCTCGTTCTCTTCCACGCGGCGCTTCATGATGTCGGAGGCGCGGAGATAGGGCTTGCGCACAATCATGTAGACTTTGCTGCAGAGTTGTGAGAGATAGGAGGCTTCCTCGCAGGCCGTGTCGCCGCCGCCCACGACGGCTACGACTTTCTTGCGATAGAAGAATCCGTCGCAAGTGGCACAGGCCGAGACTCCCAGTCCGCGGTATTTCTCCTCGTCAGGAATTCCCAAGTACTTGGCACTGGCACCGGTAGCGATGATGAGGGTCTCGGCCTCAATCTGCTGACCGTTGTCGAGGGTGATGACGAAGGGACGCTGCTGTAGCTCGGCCTTCGTGACCACGCCCTCGCGGACGTCGGCGCCGAATCGCTCGGCCTGCTTCCTGAGGTCCATCATCATCTGGTTGGCGTCGATGCCGTCGGGATAGCCTGGGAAGTTCTCCACCTCGGTGGTCTGGGTAAGCTGTCCGCCCGGCTGCAGTCCGGCATAGAGCACCGGTTTCATATTGGCGCGCGAGGCGTAGATGGCAGCCGTGTAGCCTGCAGGCCCGCTGCCAATGATAAGGCATTTTGTATGTTCCATAAAAAGTCGTTGAATGAAAAAGGCCCGGCAAAAGTGGTATTGTCAACTTCGCCGGGCCGAAAGTTTGCTATGGGGTTACTTGCTGAGTTCTTCGACGACGGCTTTTTCCACGTTTTCAATCTTCTCGGTAGGCTCGAAGCGTGCCACCACCTGGCCCTTCTTGTTGATGAGGAACTTGGTGAAGTTCCACTTTATCTCGGGGCTCTCCTTGTAGTTGGGGTCAGCCTCTGAAAGCATCTTGTCGAGGATGGGGTAGATGGGGTGGCTCTCGTCCCAGCCGGCGAAGCCCTTCTGGCTCTTGAGGAACTTATAGAGAGGCTCAGCGTCTTCGCCGTTGACCTTTATCTTCTTGAACTGAGGAAATTCGGTGCCGTAGGTGAGCTTGCAGAAGCTGTGGATGCTCTCGTCGGTACCCGGTGCCTGCTGGCCAAACTGGTTGCAGGGGAAGTCGAGGATTTCGAATCCCTGAGCGTGATACTTCTTGTAGAGGTTCTCAAGCTCTGTGTAAGTGGGTGTGAAGCCGCACTTGGTGGCTGTGTTGACGATGAGGAGCACCTCGTTGGCGTACTCCTTGAGAGACACTTCGTTGCCTTTTCTGTCCTTGACGGAATAATCGTAAACGGTTTTCATTTCTTTCTTTATAGTTGATTCTGTTTTGAAATTTTCTTCAGAGGGGAGTCAGCGGCAGCCTGCCTTGCGTGTAGACATCAGCTCGCGTGCTTCTCCACCACTCTTAGTTGCAAAGATAGTGCAAACGAGCGGAATGGCAAAGAAAAAACCGTTGTTTTTTTGTTTGCTATTTCCTAGTGCCGCCTTATCTTTGATCCTAGTGCCGCCTTATCCTATTGAAAGATAGTGCAGACAAGCGGAAGGGACAAAGACAAACGTGCTGTTTTTTTAGCTGCGTTTCTCTTCTCGAATGACAACTTTTTCATGCATGGTAGATGAAAGAACAAGCAAAATCACGAAAACCAAAATCAGGGAAAGACAGGGACACTTTTGCGAAAACTGGGTTACTGAAATCGCATTGCACACTTGTTTGGCTTCGGCCCGAAAAAGCGTATCAAAAATCAAAGGTCTCAAGAAAGTTTGTAAAGAAAAAAGAACGCGAAAGTGCCAAAATACGGGCATATTTTGAAGCAAGACTTACTTTGCTCCCAAATACGCCAAAATAGAGAGGGTTTGTAATTGCTTGCATATTAGTCGTTTACGTTTTAATATGCCTGTCAGGAGCCCCTAAAACCGCTTAAAAAGGCCCGAAAAAGCCCTATTTTGGTCTTGTAAAACATATGCTTTTAGCCGCTC
>OMVH01000018.1 GCA_900314365.1 uncultured Prevotella sp.
GGGAGCGTAAGCCTGTCCATGATTTTCTTTAACCTCTCACTCGGGGCAATGGTGATGCGAAATGAACTAAAGACAAAGACAGCGAACGTCTGACGAGTTGTTGGGTATGGATGTCTTCCGATACTTCGCAACGCGTCACCCTAAATCACTGCAAAATATTCGCAACTTGTTAATAATCAATGATGATAATTTGATTCAACAAGAAGTTGACGAAGTCAGGAAAAAAGAAGTCTTTGGCGGCATGAGTGAAATAGAGTTGCGGCATCAGCACACATCCTTGTACTGATGCCGCCACAAAACAGTCTTAACGGCCAAGCCACGACTCCGGATTTAGCGTCGTGGTCTCGTGGTGAAGTTGGAACTGCAGGATATTGTCAGCGCCCACCGTTCCCAATGCCTGACGAGTGCTTACATGCTGTCCCGTACTCACGCTCACTGAGCGCAGATTGCAATAGACAGAGATATAAGAGCCGTGGCGCACCATCACGACCGTGGTTCCACCGAAACTGAACACCCTGCTCACTACTCCATCGTAGACAGCACGAGCCTGACAGCCCGGTGACCCGAGAATATTGATTCCTTTATTGTCGAGCCTAACTCCCTTGAGACCAGACACATCATACTGTCCGAAATGGGTTACCACACGATAGCTCCCCGTTATGGGCATCGGCAACCGTCCCTTGTTAGCAGCGAATCCACCGCTCATCATACGGTCAGCAGAGCTCAGAGTCTGGGCCTCTTGTGCATCCTTTCTTGCATCCGCTATAGCCTTACGATTACGTTCCGCCTCAACTTCAGCCTTGCGCTCTGCAGCCACCCTTGCAGCCTCAGCCTCTCGAGCCTGCTGGTCTGCTCTTGCCTTGGCAGCTTCATCTCTTCTTTCAGCAGCTGCCTGCGCCTCCGCCTTGCGTTTTGCCTCTAAAGCACGTGCAGCCGCAATGCGTCGCTCGTTCTCCCGAGCTTCTGCTGCCGCCTGCGCCCGTTTACGCTCAAGGGCTTCCTGCCGGGCTTTTGCCTCAGCCGCAGCGGCAGCACGCTTGCGCGCCTCCTCCGCGGCACGGGCACGAGCTTTTGCTACTTCCTCGGCTATCATCCGGTCAATCTGTGCATTCAGGGCTGCACTCTTCTGACGTTGCTGAGCCAGCACCTTCTCTATGGTTTTCTGCTGACGCTGCAGGGAGGTTACTACCTGCTGCTGTTCAGTCTGCTTTCCTTCCAAAGCACTCTGTTCTTTCTTACCTTTATATAATAGAGAGCTCTTCTGTCCCTTGACAACCTGCAACTGACGGTGCTTGTCGGTCACCTGCCCTTGTTTAAGCTTGACCATCTCGCCTTGAGCCCGCTGATAGGCCGCGTACTCCTTGACAAAACGAAGGCGGCGATACATTTGTGCGAAATCCTTAGCCGAAAAGATGAACAGAAGTTGATCCTGCACCTTATGGTGGCGAGCCATATAGCGCATGGACTTCACGTAGAGTGCCTTTCGCTCGTCAAGCTGTTGCTGGAGTGTTTTCAACTGAGTGTTCAGGATTCCTATATTGCCGTCTATATGGTGAATGTCTTTTTCTATACCATCAATGCTCTTCTTATGCTCATCAATCTGAGAGTTGATGACAAGTAAATCCTGAAGCCTTTTCTTCACATCAGCCTGGTTAGCCTTGAGTGCCTTCTCCTGCTTCTTGATGTTTGCCTGAAGCTGAGAGCGCTGTTTTTGCAATCCCTTAATGGACGAATTGCTGTAAGAGACCGATGATTTGGACGATTTCTGCTTGGACCGGGCAGACGTTGTCTTGCGCGAGGACTTTGTAGTGGCCGTCGACTTACTTCCTTGACGCGACTTCTGCACGGTGGCAGTTGTCTTTCTACTGCTCTTTCCCTTCGTGCTCTTTGCTGTGACATTGGCTTTACCGCTGCTCTTTTCTTTGCGGCTCTGGGCAGGCAAAGCAAGAACAACAAGCAACGATAACAGAAGAATGATTGTACGTTTCATTTACATTGTAAGAAATTTACCAAGCACATCTTTAGCATCTACCTGCTTGTACTTGTCAGAGATCGTAGACTGTTCCTCCCAATTGGAATCGGTTTTCACGTCGTTCATCTCTATATAGACTGTAGCTTTCTGTAGCTTGTTATTAACCATCGAAGAAAAGCTGAACACCTGATTGGCAGGGAACATTTTCACTCCAACAGCACGGAAGTCGCTGTAGTGCCAGTCGAGCGTCGAACGACCGTGTGCCTTGCTGTCGTAGTTGACAACAGCTTCAGTAATCCGCCCGGATTCCTTCAGAGCGGTCCAATTAAAGGTCAGATTGCCATTGCGAAGCACAAGCGGGACGTTGTCACCGGAGGCCGACAGGTCGGCATCGAATTTTCTAAGGTCTGAATGAGAGAGCTTCTCTGTACCTGGAAGCATCAGCTGGTTCCAGAAAAGTGCTTGCAGACTATAGAAACTCAATCCGTTGTTGCGCAAGAAGTCAAGTTCATTGTAGTCGGCCTTGACATACTGCTTGTGCAAACGGTCAACAACAAGCACATAGGAGGGCGTGAACTCTAAGCGCCCTACTTCGCTGCCGAGGAGCGGAATAAAGAGCTGTAGCCTGATGACCTTGTCTTTTCGCATACGCAAGGCCCCGGGAACGGAGATGTCCTTATCGCCCATCTCAATCTTGAAATTCATCTTCCCGACTATGTTAGTTGCATACACCTGGTTGTCCGTGACCTTTTGCACGAAGGCAAGTTTCTGTAATGTTGAATCCTGAGTGCCAACATTCTGATGAGCTGTTGGTGGAATAGTATCATTCTTCACTGCCACACGCTTGCTGCCACAAGCAGTAAGAGCCGACATCAGAGCCGCAGCCAAGATAAGAAATCCCGGTTTCATCGATGCTTTATTCCTTGACATATCTTCTTAACTTAATTTTCTTTCGAAGCAAAGCCTCGTCCACATCCTTATTTTTCTTTAAAGCTTCCGTCCAATATTTCACGGCGGACTCGGGCTCATTGTTCATTGCATGAATATCACCGGCATGTTCAAGTACCACATCCGACAGCACGCTGTCGTTTTGCAGGGCTTGGTCAATATAGATTTTAGCCTCAGTATATCGTTTCTCCATAAAGAGAATCCATGCGTACGTATCCAGATAAGTGGCATTTTTCGGCTCAGCCTTCACAGTCTTTAGACTCATTGCTTCAGCCTTCTGCAGTTGCTCTCCCTTTTCACTTAAATAGTAAGCGTAGTTGTTAAGACAACTGATATTATCGGGCTTCCACTGCAGGCAACTGTCATACGCGGCATAAGCCTCCTGGGAAAGTCCCTTTTGATGAAGGATGTCCCCCATGATGGCATAGAAGTCACTGACTATGTCAGGATTGCTCTGATCATTTATTTCACTCACGCCTTTACGGAAGGTATCAAGAGCGCGGTCGTTGTCATCCTTCATGAAATAAGCCAGTCCAAGATAGTAATAAAAGGCCATTTCATCGGGATTATACTGAAGAGCAGGCTTACAAATTTCAATAACACTGTCACAAAGATTCTTTGGCCAGGGACTGATGGCATTTCCCTTCAGCGCATTCTGTACGAGTTGTAACCGCGCACCTGCATTATCCGGAGCCAAGCTCAACAAATGATGCAGAGCAGGGTCAATCTCACTCCGAGGCATGTTTTTCAGTTGCATATAAGCGACCTTCAGCTCTACCACATCGGCATCCTTCGGAGATGCTTTTATCATTCTGTCCATGAGTGAAAGCACTTCAGTGCTGTCGCCTCTCACCTGTTCATTGTCGGCAATGACCTGTCGGATAACAACCATCTTCGTCTGCATCGGTGTCTTATTGCTCAAGAGAATCTTGTCACGCAGAGCTACGGCCTCCTGTCTCATTCCATTGGCACGATAGTAATCGTACATTGAGCCCTGTGCATAGCTGTTATCAGGTTCCTCCTTCAAGGCTTCAGTGAAGAGGGCAAAAGCTTCCTTCTGCTGTTGGTGTTGCATGAGCCAATTGCCCATCATGATTTTATAATTGAGGTCGTTGGGATGCTCTTTGGCTAAGTTTTGAAGCGTGCGCAGCGCATTCTTCTTATCGCCTTTAAGCTCGTAAACCCTCATCTTCGACATCGTGATGGCCTCACTCTCGCCCTCCACCTGCTCAATGCGGTTGATACAGCGCAACATATTATCATAGTCCTTGCGTTGCTGATAAAGCTGAATGAGGATATTCAGCACATCCGTTCGGTCAGAATGAGCCACATAGAGTTTTTCGTAGGCATCGGTAGCCTTACCGTAGTTTTGGCCGTTGAGATAAAACTGAGCAAGCCTTTCGAGGTAGGTATCATTATCAGGTCTGAGCGATGCGGCCTTCTGAAGGTCGTCCAATGCGAGCGTGTCTCTTTTGAGCTCAGAGAGATAGAGTGCGCGCATGAAATAGGCCTCGGCTGCATGGGGATTGATGCTGACGCAATGGTTAAGCAAATCGAAAGCCGCATCATAATGTCCAGCATTCTGTTCACTTACTGCTTGCAGAAAAAAATAATCGAACCGCAAGCTGTCACTTTGAGAAATTCCCTGTAGAACGGGTCGTGCCACTTTTCTCTCCGCCTTACGTGCAGGATAAGCATGCACAGAAAAGCTCTCACCGAGAAAGAGTGCCAAGAACAGTAGCAACAGCCGGGCTGCGGGTTTCCTCATGACTATATCAGCTCTAAACCTCATAATCTACTTCGTTCCAGTATGGCCATAACCACCTTCGCCGCGCTCGGTTTCATCGAGTTCCTCGGCAATAACAAACTCTCCCTGTTCACAGCGGGCGATAATCATCTGTGCGATACGTTCACCGTCGTTGACAATGAAATCCTCGTTGGAGAAATTCACGAGCAACACCATCACCTCACCGCGATAATCGGCATCAATGGTTCCAGGCGAGTTAAGTACGGTGATTCCGTGCTTCAAAGCGAGGCCGCTACGTGGGCGCACCTGAGCCTCATAGCCCTGCGGCAAAGCTATATGAATACCTGTAGGGACAAGCCGACGCTCGAGTGGCCTTATCACAATGGGTTCATCAATATTCGCCCGCAAATCCATGCCTGCGCTCTGCGGGGTGGCATAACGAGGAAGTGGCTGGTGCCCTTTGTTCACCACTTTGATTGCTATCTTGACCATGCTAACTATATATATTATGCAAAAGTAGTTATTTCCGCCCACATAGCTGAATTTCCACACCGAAAAAGCATTATTTTAGGCTAATTTAATTACTTTTGCGAGCGCAAGACCATGGCAGCTCTTACACGTTGCCATAAAGAAGGATAGAAATATGGATTGGAGAACCCTCATTTCAAACAAACGACTCGGACAAGAGCAGAAACATGTGGAGCGGCACGACGACCGCTCTGAATTCAAGCGCGACAGCGACCGGCTTATCTATTCGGCACCGTTCAGACGTTTGCAGAACAAGACCCAAGTCTTTCCTCTGCCAGGCTCTGTATTCGTGCACAACCGCCTCACCCACTCTTTGGAAGTGTCGTCATTAGGCAAGTCGTTGGGCGACGACGTAGCCTCACGCCTCATTAAGATTCATCCTGAACTTGCAGGCACGCTATTCGAGGAAATTGGCACCATTGTGCAAACGGCAGGACTGGCTCACGACATGGGCAATCCTCCTTTTGGTCACAGCGGAGAGAAAGCCATTCAGACCTTCTTTGCAGAGGAAGAGGGTCTGTCTCTGAAAGGACACTTGAGCGAAGCTTTTTGGAATGACATCACGCATTTCGAAGGCAACGCCAATGCCTTTCGCCTGCTCACCCACCGTTTCATTGGACGCCGCGAGGGAGGTTATGTGATGACCTACTCCACACTGGCAAGCATCGTAAAATATCCCTTTTCATCGGAGTGCGCGGGCAAACACGGTAAGTTCGGCTTCTTCCATAGCGAGATGCCTGCCTACCGAAAGATAGCCGACGAACTGGGCATTCTGAAAAAAGAGGACTCGCCCGACGGGAAGGTGCGCTACGCCCGTCATCCATTGGCTTACCTCATGGAGGCAGCCGACGACATCTGTTACGAAATCATGGACATAGAGGATGCCCACAAGCTGAAACTGCTTTCCTTCGAAGAGGTACAAAGTCTGTTGCTCGGATTTTTCGAAGAAGAACAACAAGACCACATACGCAGCCGAATTGAGGAAGAGGGCGTTGACGATGTCAACGAGAAAGTGGTCTACATGCGGGCCTGCACCGTGGGCAAATTGGAAAACGAATGCGTGAAAGCATTTGTTGACAACGAAGATGCCATACTAAACGGCACTTTTACAGGAAGTCTCATCGATCATATCAGCGAACGGCCGCGACAAGCCTACAGACACTGTGCCGAAGTGTCCTATAAGAAAATCTATCAAAGCAAGCCCGTACTCGATGTGGAGTTGTCGGGTTACAAGATTATGGAGACGCTGATGAAGTCGCTCGTAGATGCCGCTATGAATCCTGAGAAGTTCCACTCCCAACAGCTCATCAAGCGATTCAGCAGCCAGTACGACATTCAGAGTCCGGATTTAGAGACGCGTATCATGGCAGTAATCGACTATATCAGTGGTATGACAGATGTCTACGCGCTCGACATCTATCAAAAAATCAACGGCATCTCCCTACCCATTGTGTAGGGTAAGAGAAACCCAAAAGCTCGATTCCATCGCCACAATCTGCCTTCAACAAGCACCCTGTTCCAAGACAGCCCTGCTCCATCACTACTGATGAGGCAGGGCTGCGATGTTTATAGCGCGTCTTGACTAAAGGCCAAGGAATATCAGTAGCTCAGGTCTTCCGTCTTTGTAATGATAGAGGGAATACGCTCAAAGATGGCCCGAATGCGCTCCGTATCGAACTTGGGAGTGCGATCGTAGTAGTAGATACCATTCTTCTCTTGCTCTACATCGGTAATCTGCGTATAGCAGAAGCCCACTACATGCTTAGAGGCCTTAATGGCATCAATCTCATCTTGGAGAATCTTATAGAAATCTTCCTTGGTGTCGATGTTGCTGCCATAGCCCCAAGAGTTCTTACGGTCGCTTTCCTTAATCCAGGGCAGTCCGCCGAACTCATCGAGCATATAGGGCTGACCCTCATACTTGGCGAGATAGTCCTTCTTGTTGTTACGGTAAGGCTCCTTTCCCGGAGTGAATGACATGTCGGCCATAAGTTTCTGAGGATTACGCTCGTAGTCGTGCACAGTCCAGATATCAGTCTTCACGTGAGAATCACCACTGGCATCGTTCACAGGGCGTGTGCCGTCGATGGCCTTGGTGAGACGGTAGACATCCTCCACAAGGCGGGTATAGACACCGCTGTTGGTGCAGTTCCAAGTTTCATTGAAAGGAGTCCAAGTGACAATAGAAGGATGATTGCGGTCGCGCTCCACGAGCTCGGTCCATTCGCCGATAAAGTTGCGTGCTGCTAATTCGTTGTTGATGTCGAGGTCCCAGCTTGCCGACTCGCTCCAAGTGAGGTAGCCCAGCTTGTCGGCCCAGTAATAGTAACGCTCTTCAAACGACTTCTGATGCAGACGTGCACCATTGAAGCCAACGGCCTTCGACATTTCGATGTCATGCTTGAGAGCCTCGTCGGAAGGTGCCGTCCAAATACCATCAGGATAGAATCCCTGGTCGAGAACAAGGCGCTGGAAATAGGGTTTATTATTAAGATAGAAGTAGCCACCGGCGACATGCACCTTACGCATACCGGCATACGACTTCACCTCGTCAATAACCTTACCACCCTTCACCACCTTATAGGTAATGTCATAAAGGAAGGGCGACTCGGGGCTCCATAGCTTCATTCCCTTCACCGGTACCACAACGACATCGTTGTCACAAGCAGGCACTGTGACCGATGAAACCGCCTTTTTTCCATCATAGAGAGTAACAACGAATTTATTGGCAGCGTTCTGTCCATAGAAGCGCGGATGGATGACGAGCTGCTTCTGATCGATATCGGGCACAGCGTAGACCGACTCAAGCCCCTCCTTATCGACAGCCTCCATCCACACCGTCTGCCAGATACCTGTTGTACGGGTGTAGGAGCAGCCTGCGGAATTCAGGCTCGTGCATTGCTTGCCACCAGTCTGGAGTCCAGAGCGCAGGTCATCGCACACACGCACCACGAGGTTGGCACTCTGTCCGGCCTTGACATAACGCGTGATGTCACAGGAGAATGAGGATCCACTGCCAAGATGACGCTTCACAAGATTGCCATTGACATAGATGAACGACTCATAGTCAACAGCACCAAAGTTGAGCAGAATGCGCTTTCCTTCCCAGGCTGCCGGAATATTTATGGTGCGCTGGTACCACATGGAGTTAATGAAGTCAGTATGCTTAACCCCGGACAGCGAGCTTTCAGGACAGAAAGGTACCGTTATCTTGCCATCGAAGCCCTGCGACTTCTGCCAGTTACGCTCCTTACCGGTGAGACCGAAGTCAAAGGTGTAGGTCCAAGTGCCGTTGAGATTCACCCAGTCAGCACGCTCGAACTGAGGACGTGGATATTCCGGGCGAGGTGTTTGCGCGGCTGCGCGGGTCGCGCCTAACGACAGGGCTACGACCATTGAGAAACATAATGCTGATAGTTTTTTCATATTGCTAATTAGGTTTTTTAATGAATAGTTCAAGTGATGGTCTGTGCGGAATCCTCCTCACAGAGAACCCCTTTTCCACGGCCTCATGGAACAGCCGCAGACTGCATGCCCATGGCATCTATCAAGGTGTTAGTTCCGTTGTAACGTATTAGTACCGATGAAACCGGCAGTTTTTAGCTGCCAAGCCCACCGGTCACTACTTGGTATCCTTCTCTTTGTAGATGATTTTATTGGCTCCACTGGTTATCTTGAGAGCCTCAGGGTGTTCCTTGATGAAGGAGTTGATATGGCGCACTCGCTTCTCCTCCAGTATCTCGTCAACAGCAATGAGAATACCCGTCTCTTCCACGTCGCCGAATCCATAATTGATTGCCGTACCGAAAAGCTTCATGGTGGGACTCAGATTCATGTAAGCGTTGACAAGCGGAGGAATATTGTATCCCAAGTTGCGCACCTCACGATTCAGTATGCGATAGTCCTCACGAAAGTCGTCCTTATTGAAAATCTTTGCGAGCTCCGACTCCGGAGTCTCTATTTTCAGTGGTTTCAACGGGACTATCAGATGCTCCTTGTCATCGAAATGCTTCTTCAGGAAATAAAGAATCATGTCCCTTCCCCGACGAATGTACGAGGGGTACATGGTCATTTTACCGTAGAAGTACTTCAAGTCGGGGTTGATGACGGTGAGAGCTCCGAGGCCGTCCCAAAGGTTGTCAAGAGCGAAGATGCTCTTGGTGTTCTTCCTCACATTCTGGTATTCCAGCGCCACGAACGAGCGCCCAAGCTCCACAGTGTAGGGAGCATAGTCCTTCATGAACTTATCCGAGAAATGGAACATGTGGCTCGTAGCCAATATGGGCTGCCCGTTGGCATCGAGCTTCCAGTCGCGTCCAAGCAGGTACCGATAACCACCGATTATCTCCTTAGCTTCCGGATTCCACACGATGAGCTGACTGTAGCAGTTGTCAGAAGTATCGAATTCATCGATGTCGACGGCCTTTCCCGTACCGCCTCCGGCCGAGCGGAAAGCAATCTCGCGGAGCCTGCCTATCTCGCGCATCACGTGAGGGGCATTATGGGCTGTAATGACGTAAATCTCGTTATGACTCTTGTTGGTCATACGAAGCTGCCGCTCCGGGGTCAGCTCACTGAGAAGCTGGTTCTTGTCGACGGGTTGAATAATCTCTTCTTCCATAATCAGACTATCGTTTGCAGTGCGGCTCCCGCAGGTATTCCTGGTTACCGCCTTAATCGTTCACAACTTTATAGTTCGTACACCTTGTCCTCTACATACTGCGCCCACTGCTGGGGCGTGCGGCTATGGTCGAAGGTCTGCCAGGGAATGGGCTTGCCTATCTTGATAGTAAAGGTTTTGTTGACATTTCTGTACATCTCGTCCACAAGGAAAAGCATGGCGATGTTCACCTTCAGATGGAGCTTCGACTGCCAGTG
>OMVH01000047.1 GCA_900314365.1 uncultured Prevotella sp.
GGCGGATCTTTATTGGCATTAGCCAATAGCAAGATGTCTTTTCAGTTACTCAAAAGGATTTGAGTTACCCGAAAAGCTCTCGCCCCACTGACGAGGGATGGCTCTTCCTCCGAAGTCGGGAAGCCTGATGAAAACCGATGGTTGGAGTTGGGAAAGGGGGTCTTGGCGCAAAACCACTAAATCCAATCAATAATGCAGAAAGAGAAAAGAAGAACGGGGCGATGCCCCAAGTTGGACACGAAGACGCACTGCGTGATGGTACGCTTCGACGACGGCGAGTGGAACAGGTTCCTCGCCATGCACGAGAAATCGGGTGTCTATGCCAAGGCGGTATTCCTGAAGGAGCAGTTCTTCGGCAGGACGTTCAGGGTCGTCACGATGGACAAGGGCTTGGTGGACTATTACACCAAGCTGTCGGATTTCCATGCGCAGTTCCGTGCCATCGGTACGAACTACAACCAAGTCGTGAAGGAATTGCGGTCGCATTTCTCCGAGAAAAAGGCGATGGCGTTGCTCTACAAACTGGAGAAATGCACGGAGGAACTGGCGGCGTTGAGCCGCAGGATTGTGGAACTCTCAAAAGAAATGGAGGAGAAATGGTCACCAAAATCAGTTTAGGGAAGTCGCTCTACGGTGCCCTCGCCTACAACGGGGAGAAGATCAACAAGGAGCAGGGTCGGCTGTTGGCCACCAACCGCATCTTCAACGACGGGAGCGGCACGGTGGACATAGCCAAGGCGATGGAGGGCTTCATGGCCTTCATGCCCGCCACGGTGCGCACGGAGAAACCTGTGCTGCACATCTCCATCAATCCGCATCCCGATGATGTGCTGACGGACACGGAGCTGCAGGAGATAGCACGGGAATACCTCGACCGTCTGGGCTACGGCAACCAGCCTTATATGGTCTATAAGCACGAGGACATTGACCGCCACCACCTTCACATCGTCACCATCAATGTGGACGAGAGCGGCAGGCGACTCAACCAGGACTTCCTCTTCCGCAGGAGCGAGCGCATACGCAAGGATCTGGAGCGGAAGTATGGGCTGCACCCGGCAGAGCGACGAGGCGAGCGCATAGAGCGTCCGCTGCACAAGGTGGACACTTCGGCAGGCGATGTCAAAAAGCAGGTGGGTAACATCGTGAAGGTGGTGAACAGGCAGTACCGCTTCCACTCACTGGGCGAATACCGTGCGCTGCTGTCGCTGTACAACGTGACGGTGGAGGAGACGCGGGGCATCGTGCGTGGACGGGAATACCACGGGCTGGTGTTCTCCGCAACGGATGATGCAGGCAACAAGACGGGAAATCCGTTCAAGTCCTCGCTCTTTGGCAAGTCAGCCGGATATGATGCGCTGCAAAACAAGTTTGCACGCTCCAAAAAAGAGATAAAGGACAGGAAACTGGCTGAAATGACGAAGCGCACTGTATTGGCGGCTCTGGAGGCGACTCACCACCAGGACCGCTTCATCGCCCTGCTCAGGGAAAGAGGCATCGACACGGTGCTGCGACATACGGAGGACGGGCGCATCTACGGCGTTACCTTCATCGACCACCGCACGGGCTGCGTGCTCAACGGCTCACGCATGGGCAGGGGATTTTCGGCCAATGCCTTGCAGGAACACTTCACGCTGCCATTCGGCAACAACGAGCCGATAACGATGACTGTACCTGCAGAAGAGAGCGTTCCTTCTGAAGAAAGAAACGCTGTCATGCCGAAAGCAGAGGAGTACACCGCTGACGGTTTCCACATCTCAGGCGCAGGGCTTTTCTCACCCGACGGTTCTGGTATCGACCCCGAAGAGGAGGCGTTTATCCGTGCCATGCAGCGGAAGAAGAAAAAGAAAAAGCGCAAGGGACTGGGAATGTAATCAAAGTATCAACAATCAAAAAAGAATCAAGGTATGTCACAAGAAGACGATTTGAGGGCACTGGCGAAAATCATGGATTTTCTGCGTGCTGTGAGTATTATACTGGTAGTGATGAACGTGTATTGGTACTGTTACAGTGCCATACGGCTGTGGGGTGTGGACATCGGTGTGGTGGACAGGATTCTGATGAACTTCAACCGCACGGCGGGACTGTTCCACTCCATCCTCTACACGAAGCTGTTCGCCGTACTCCTGCTCGCCCTTTCCTGCCTCGGCACGAAGGGCGTGAAGGGAGAGAAAATCACTTGGAGCAGGATTTGGGCGGCACTGGCAGCAGGCAGCGTGCTGTTCTTCCTCAACTGGTGGATATTGGCGTTGCCACTGCCCACGGAGGCGGTGGCGGGCCTGTACATCGCCACCATCGGCATGGGCTACGTCTGTCTGCTGATGGGCGGGTTGTGGATGAGCCGCCTGCTGAAGCACAACCTGATGGAGGATGTGTTCAACACGGAGAACGAGAGTTTCATGCAGGAGACAAGGCTGCTGGAGAACGACTATTCCGTGAACCTGCCCACACGCTTCTACTACCGCAAACGCTGGAACAGGGGCTGGATCAACGTGGTCAATCCCTTCCGTGCCTCCATCGTACTGGGCACGCCGGGCAGCGGTAAGTCGTATGCCGTGGTGAACAATTTCATCAAGCAGCAGATAGAGAAAGGATATTCGATGTATGTGTATGACTTCAAGTTCCCCGACCTCTCCATGATTGCCTACAATCATCTGCTCAACCACCCGGAGGGGTACAAGGTGAAACCGCAGTTCTACGTCATCAACTTCGACGACCCTCGCCGCAGCCACCGCTGCAACCCCATACACCCGGATTTCATGACCGACATTTCGGATGCCTACGAGAGTGCCTATACTATCATGCTCAACCTCAACCGCACGTGGGTGCAGAAACAGGGCGACTTCTTTGTGGAATCGCCCATCATCCTCTTCGCTGCCATCATCTGGTTCCTGCGCATCTATCAGGACGGCAGGTATTGCACCTTTCCCCATGCCATCGAACTGCTCAACCGCCGCTACGAGGATGTGTTTCCCATCCTGACGAGCTATCCCGAACTGGAGAACTATCTTTCGCCCTTCATGGACGCTTGGCAAGGGGGAGCGATGGAACAGTTGCAGGGACAGATTGCCAGCGCGAAGATTCCGCTCTCACGCATGATTTCGCCACAGCTCTACTGGGTGATGTCGGACAGCGAGTTCACGCTCGACATCAACAACCCCGAAGAACCGAAGATTCTCTGTGTGGGCAACAATCCCGACCGCCAGAACATTTACGGTGCGGCACTCGGATTGTATAACTCCCGCATCGTGAAACTCATCAACAAGAAGGGGATGCTGAAATCGTCGGTCATCATCGACGAGCTGCCCACCATCTATTTCAAGGGACTGGACAACCTCATCGCCACGGCACGCAGCAACAAGGTGGCGGTGTGTCTGGGCTTTCAGGATTTCTCGCAGCTGGTGCGTGACTATGGCGACAAGGAAGCAAAGGTGGTGATGAACACCGTCGGCAACATCTTCTCCGGGCAGGTGGTGGGCGAGACCGCCAAGACGCTTTCGGAGCGTTTCGGCAAGGTGTTGCAGAAACGGCAGTCTATCTCCATCAACCGTCAGGACGTCTCCACCTCCATCAACACACAGATGGACTCGCTCATTCCGCCGAGCAAGATTTCCGGCCTCACGCAGGGCATGTTCGTGGGTGCGGTCAGCGACAACTTCGACGAGCGCATCGAGCAGAAGATTTTCCATGCGGAGATTGTGGTGGACAACGCAAAGGTCGCCGCCGAGACGAAGGCCTACAAGCCCATTCCCGTCATCACGGACTTCACGGACGAGCAGGGCAACGACTGCATGAAGGAGAAGGTGCAGGAGAACTACAACCGCATCAAGGACGAGGTGAAGCAGATTGTCAAGGACGAGCTGGAGCGCATCGCCAGCGATGAAAGCCTGAAGCATTTGCTGCAGAATAATTAAGAACGATTAAGGGAGAGCCAATCCTTCGTTGACTCTCCCTTAATCTGTATTTATAGCAGGGTTCCTTATCCCATTCCGTTGATTCGTTCATTCAATTTCCGAATCTTGTCTATCAGTTGGCTGAATGGCAGTGAATCACCGTAAATCATGGTTCCCTGCATCACCTCATAATCCTTCTTCCATTCCTCCACGATGTTTTCCGGCGGCACTATCCGCAAGGTGGCAGGCTGCAAAGTGTCATAGTCGAATCCTCGCAGACCGATAAAGGTGCGGCGATGGTCGATGACCGACTGATAGAGCGCTTTGTCCTGCAAGGCTTCCTCAGCAATCGGCGTATCCATAATCTGCCCGATGTCGTAGAGGTGTCTCGACATACGTTCGGTACGAATGTTCTCCTTCGGCTTGGCAAATTCCTCGTGCAGCAGGAACACCTTTTCAAGGAATGTGCGTTGTGGCAGCACGGCACGGACTTCAAACTCTTTTTCCGTGAATGGAGCCTTTGTGAAGACCTCGTCGATGAACGACCGCAATTTGACGGGAGTGACCGGCTCGCTCATGGAACGGCCGCTGACCTCAATGATAACCTTGGGACGGATATAGACGTTGTCGTCAAAAGCGGGATGATAGGCCACCTCGATGATTTCAGGGTCGGTCGTCGTCACGGGGGTGATGTTCACGGACACCGTAAACGCATCCTTGGAAATGCCGTCCCGGACGAGTTGTTCCGCCAAGTCATATTGCAGCCTTTCCCTGACAAACGAGCAGGAGGCACGGCGCAGTTTGTCGCTTATCTGAGTCTTCGACAGCTTTCCGTTGAAACCAAGATATTCACGGTCTATGGCAATGTCGGCATCCTCGGACATTCGGCTGATGAGATGCCAGCACTTGCTCAGATTGGTACCGCCCTTGAAGGAGATATGCTCCGCATAGGGCAAAGCGAACAATGCCCGCAAGACTGCCGTCACCCACCAGTCTTTCTCGATTATCTGAAGGTGCAACCCGTTCTCGGCTTGCACACGGCGTATGATTTCCTGTCGGTCTTTTACGGATAAATCTGCAAATTTCATAGCTATGAGAGTTTTTTGCGCACCCATATCGGTGCAAGTTGGATGTCTTTCTGATAGTCTTCCTCGGTCACATGTTCAAGATGTTTTCTGATAACGGCTATCTGTTCATCGGTCACGTTGTGTTCACCAATCTCGCGCATGGCGGTCACGATAAGCTGCATCAGGGTAGAGCGGAAAGCGAAAATACGCATTTCCGACGTATGCTTGAACAGGATGCCCTTGCCCTTCCCGATGGACACGCGACGCCCGGAACCATCCGTGACAAACACGACATTGGCCGGAATCTGGGTGGATAGTCCCAGCTTGTTCAGTACGTATGCTCCAGTAGGGGCAATCCTCACCTTGTCGCGCTTGGCGATAGCTTCGGCAATCTCTTCAATGGAGGGCGGTATGATGCCGCTGCCCCATTTTCTGTCCACTTTTGGATAGCAATAGATGCCCTGGGCCACACGCATAAGGTCGCCCGCACGGCACAGACGGACCAAGGCCGACCGTACCGCATCGGAAGATGCCGGGTGAAAGTCATCGGGAAAGAAGAGCCTTCCCCTTTTGGATTTCTCCACCCTTCTTTTTATCTCGTTATAAACGCTTTGTGCTGCCATTTCTTCTTTAATTTTGCCACAAATGTATAATAAATTTGTGACATAACCAAACGGATAGACCGTTTTCATTCAAGTACATACGTTTTTCTTGTCCTAAAACAATTATTGGGATAGGAAAAGCCGACTTTTATGTCCCTTTTACCTCCTCATCCGCTCCAATTCCTCATCCCGTCGAATCTTCTCATTGAGTTTCTTCTGCATCTTGTCGATGAAATAGGTACGGCTGGGATTCTTGCGCAGTTTGATGGCAGAGTAGTAGCGGTAGCACTCCTTGGTGTCAAGCCCGAAGAACTCGTAGAGGGCAGGGGCGAGCACCTTCAGGGGTGTCTCTCCGTTGTCAATGCAACCCATCTCGCTCAGCCCGTAAATCAGTTCCACGAGGTCGAGGGTGTTGCCCGTCCATTGCAAGGACTTTGGCGTTTCGCTTTTGGCGGCAGTAATATTGGTTGAATGGATGTTGGATGTGAGTGGTGGCACTTGGGGAGTGGTAAGGAACTTCTGCATCTTCCTCACGAAAGAAAGTGCCTTTCCGATATAGGCGGCGGCTTCCTTGCGTTCTTCGGATAACAGACGCACGGGGTGGTGTTGCAACTCGATTTCAATATAAGCCAGTGCGATGGCGGTATGGCTCGCATGGATGCTGCCGCACAGTTCGATTACTTGGTTGGCGAAAGCCATATATGCCGTTTCCATATTGCAGTCGCCGGCTTCGTTTATCAGGCGGAAAAAGTCG
>OMVH01000189.1 GCA_900314365.1 uncultured Prevotella sp.
CTTGCTTCTTGGTACTTGTAAAGAATCAAGATGGTCTGCATTGTATGCTTGTGTTTTAGAAATAAGGGGCACACCTCCATACCTTTTAACTAAAGCGAAATAATTAAATGCTCGTAAAAACCGGACTTCAGCAACCAGAGCTTCCTTCTGTGATTCATTTAATGACTGAGCCTCTTGTAATTGCTCCAAGAAATTATTACAGTTTCTAATCGATTTATAGACTGTAGAGAAAGAAAGACCAAACAACTCGTCCTGGTATGTATAGCTTGCATTGCCATTGTCAAACACAGGGTCTTTTTGAAAAGAGCCTGTGGCTTCATCAGACATAGAAGTTGGATTCTGTAGTCTCCATGCTTGATTGTACCAATAGTTGAAATCATCCGTTTGAAGAGATGAATACAGATTAACGAGTACGGCATTTATCAGTTTAGGTTCCTGCCAAACTTTCTCTGGTGTTATTATATCAAAGTTCTGTTTGTCAAGGTAGTCAGAGCATGATATTGTAAACAGAGAAATGATGCTTAAAGCTATAGTTCTTAAAAACGTTTTCATTTTCATATTGTTAAGTTTACACCGAAATTGTAAGATTTCATTTGGGGATAATACCGAAGTGCAGATTCACTGTTCTCAGGATCCATCCATTTCATCATTCCCTCATTGCTTGTAATGGTGAGGATATTAAATCCATTAATATAAAATCTTAGATTTTGGATACCTAAAGATTTTATCAGAGATTTTGGAAGCGTATACCCAATCTCAAGCGTCTTAAGTCTTAGGTAGTCTGCTTTTTGTCTATTCCAAGTTGAAGTTTGCTCATTGAGGCTAAAGCCGGTAGGTCTTACTGACGGCATCTTGCCAGGAATCCATTCGCTTGAAGGGTCGCTTGGATCAACTCTATGCCAGCGATCTAACCATAATGTTACTCCGTTACCTAATCCTTGTTGAATAAACGGCTCTGCAAAATCTCCTGTTAAAAACACATCATGTCCTGCTGCTCCTTGAAAAAATATAGTTACGTCGAAGTTCTTGTAACTTCCAGACATATTCAAGCCGTAATACATATGAGGTGTACTCCCCCGCCCGATAGGTTGATTGTCTTTATCATCAATAATACCATCATGATTCCAATCTTCGAATTTGACATCACCTGGCTGTAATGATTTATTTCCATTATTGTCTTGAATGGGAGAATTCAGTATCTCCTCATAGCTCTGGAATTGGCCTAACGCTACTTTTCCCCATACGATACCCTGTACTCGATTGTTTGAGTTATTTCGCCAGTTTTCGTACATATTAGCAGATGCTGCACGCTCAATATATCGATTATAATTGCGCGTTGTACTGAAATTGGCTTTTATGTCGTAAGAAAAGTCGCGAATGCTATGGTGATGTCCAAGAACGAGCTCAAATCCCTTAGTTTTGTCAGAGTTAAGATTCTCTTGTGGAAGGGAAATCCCAAATGTCGTCGGCAAACTAAGTAATCGAGTAGCCAGAAGACCAGATCGCTTCCGAATGAAATAATCGAATTCGACACTTAATAATCCTCTATAGACAGATGCTTCAAAACCTATATTAAAGGTCTTGGACTTATACCAAGTTAGATTCATATTGGGCATTCCTTTGTCGCTTGCTCCACTTGATGACCCATTTGTGCCAATAACATAACTTCCTGAAGGATACGTATATCCTGACAGAAATTGAAATGCGCTAAGACCAGTTTCATCTCCTATTTTGCCCCAGGAGCCTCTGATTTTAAGATTATCAAACATGGGCAAAGCAGACTTAAAGAACTTTTCTTCTGAAATTCTCCATCCTAATGAAATTGCGGGAAAAAATCCCCACCGTTTACTCGGACTAAATTTATAAGAACCATCATATCTGAAACTAAATTCTGCAAGATACTTATTGGCATATGCGTAATTTACTCTTCCAACCAAACCTTCGTGTGCATTTTCATTTGCATTGCCGCCATTATTTAAGTTAGTTGTATTTCCTGCATTAATTTGATCAATGGCGCTTATGTCAAATTGGCGATATGCCTTTAACCAATCTCCACGACCATTATAGAACTCCCACAGTAAAAGCCCCGTTACATCATGTTGACCGAATGTATTATGATAGTTTAGAGAAAATTGACCGTTAAACTTATAGTCATCGTTCTCTTGTGACGTTAATTCCGAGATATTATGTGTATAGGTCTCGTTGTATACGTCTTTATTTTCGTCATAAGTATATTCATGAAATTCTTTGTACCAATTTCGATTTTTGACATTGTTAAAGTCATACGAGAATAGGGCTTTGGCAGTCAATCCTTTAATCCAAGGCATATCCCAATCTATCGTGACGCTTCCATTGAAAACGCGACGATCTCTGCGACTATATCCTACTTCTCCTATGCGGGAAAGCTGGACAGGGTTACCCTTATCACCTGGATTATTCCAATATTCTGAGTTGTTGTTAGCGTAAATGGTCTTTACGGGCAAAGCCAATTGTATACCTCTTGTTATTGGGTCAGTTTCATAGGGCTTTGTTCTTTTATCTAATCGTCCACTGAGTTGGAGTCCAATAGTTAATCCTTTTGTTATAGTGGCCGATACATTTGAACGGATATTAAATTTGTTGTAATACCAATCATTAGATTTTAGTATTCCCTCTTGTCTTAAGAGCCCAAATGAGAAATAGTACTTTACTTTCTCTGCTCCACCAGAAATACTTATATTATGGTAAGTCTGTGGTGCCGATTTCTTGATAGTTTCATCGTACCAATTTGTAGTGCCAATACCTTTCCGAAAGTTGGCCAATTCTTCTTCTGAATACGGTGCTTTGACTCCTACATTCGCTTGAGCTTCGTTGTACAGAGTCGCATATTCATAACCGTTGTATAGCTCTGGATATCTTGTTATCTTTTGGAAGCCATAATATCCGCTGTAATTAATTTTAGCTGCCCCCTTCTCGCCGCTTTTAGTTTTTACCAATATTACGCCATTGGCACCTTTGAAACCATAGACAGCTGCTGAAGCGTCTTTTAATATACTGATCGACTCAATATCATTAGGGTCTAACTGACTGAAATCACGTTCTACTCCGTCAACAATTACTAATGCGCTACCGAATCCGCGGACATCAATACTTGCTTCGTCATCGCCAGGGGCACCACTACGTTGAACAGCCCGTAAGCCGGGTAGTTTTCCTGCTAATGAATTGGTTACATTAGCAGATTTTACTGTAACAAGGTCTTTTGATTGTACAGAGGCAACAGCCCCCGTGACAGATGCTCTTTTTTGTATTCCGTATCCAACGACGACAACATCGTCAAGAGTTTCTGTGTCCTCGTGCAGATAGGCCCTGATGTTCGGATGTGCTTTTACTTCTTGTTTCTCATATCCGATATAAGATATTTCTAAAGGAACTCCATTGGAAGTAGAGATAGTAAAATTCCCGTCAATATCTGTGACGGCACGGGATTTCCCATCTTTGGATATCACGGTCGCCCCTATAATAGGTTCGCCGGTTTTTCCATCTACTACTTTCCCATTAATTGTGCCTTTCTGCTGAGTAGTCTCATTGTGAAGGCTTTCCTTTTTAGTGATGATTATGTGACGATCCTTTATTTGATAAGACAAATTACGCCCGCGCACAAGTTCATCAAGTAAGGATGATA
>OMVH01000002.1 GCA_900314365.1 uncultured Prevotella sp.
ATCTCGAGCGAAAAGTACTCAAAAAAGGCTCTCAAAGCACTCGGATTTTCTCTATTTCGAGATTTTTATTTGTAAAGGATTCGGTTAGCGTTAGCATTATTTAACGCCCATTTTTCCGTATCAAAAATCAAAGTTTTCCATTGCACACTCTCCCATTTCGAGTTCATTTTCCCAACATTTTGGTCCAGTCAACTGACTCTAAAACTCAGAAATACTGTAAGCGCTAACGGAGCTTGAATAATGGCTTTTCACTGATTCTCATTTTATGTTTTCGATGTTTCCCATTGGGGCAATCTGACATTGTTACGATTCTGTTAAATATAAGTTAAAGTAATGGCTAACTACTTATTTTACAACAAAATTGCTTTAATTTTGCCTTTACTATCTATTCTCATTCAAAGTGAGTCTCTAAATAACATCTATGCTTATTTTATTTGTTACAAGTTTATGAAAAATGAGAATGTGAAGCCTGCCGACGGCAAACTGGGAATTCTGGTTGTGGGTTGCGGTGCTGTGTCCACAACATTTATGACGGGAGTGCTGATGGCGCGCAAAGGGCTTGCCAAGCCGGTCGGTTCCATGACGCAGTATGACAAGATGCGGGTGGGACGTGGAAAGGACAAGAAGTACCTTCACTACGCTGACATCGTACCCCTGACAAAGCTACAGGACATCGTCTTCGGTAGGATGGGCTATCCCATGCAGATAAAGATAAACTTCCTCTGTCGTGACTCCATTCTCGCAGCCCCGTTGCTTCTCGACCTGACATTGCTCATGGATTTGGCTGCAAGAGCCGGACGCTACGGTACACAGCGCTTCCTGAGCTTCTTCTTCAAGAGTCCTATGCACGACTACGTGCACGGTGAGGAAGCTGTCAACGACCTCTTTGAGCAGTATGTCATGCTCAAGAACGCCCTGAGAGAGATGGGTGGATATGAGGCCGATGAGGAGATAGACTGACCCCATCGGGGAGACAAAACCCCTGATACACAACTAGGAAGCGGCAGCCTTACGTGAAGCCACAGGGCTACCGTAGCTTTTGCCGCAGGATAGGGTGGGGGAGTAGAACACATGACGCTAAAATCAAACGATATGGTTATTAAAAGAAACTTTTTCTTATTGTTGATGGCTGTCAGCGTAGCCTTTTGTGGTTATGCTCAGAAGCCGAGTGATGAAATTGCAGCCAATCCGCGCCTCTCGGCGATGGCTCTCCAAGCCTATCCGGGACCCAAGCAGAAGGCCCTCACGCCAGCGCCTGCCGGATATAAGCCTTTCTACATCAGCCACTACGGCCGGCATGGCTCGCGCTATCTCTGCGACGCGTCCGACTATTCCAAGCCTATCAGTACGCTGCAGAAGGCTGAGTCAGTAGGCGCGCTCACGCCTAAGGGCAAGGAGGTGCTGCACAAGATTCAGCTCATGGAGCAGGAGAGTCATAACAGAATCGGCGAACTGACAGCACTGGGAGCCCGGCAGCACAAGCAGATAGCGTGGCGCATGGTGAAGCGCTTCCCTGAGGTGTTTGCCGGAAAGGCTCACATAGATGCCCGCAGCACGGTGGTGATACGTTGCATCCTCTCTATGGAGAACGAGCTCCAGCAGATGCTCTGTCTGAACCCGCAGCTTCGGGTGGCGCACGATGCGAGCCATCACGACATGTACTATATGAACCAAAGCGACCCTAAGATAGAGAAAGAGCGCCAAAACGCAGCTACTCGCAAAGCTTTGTCCGACTGGACCAACCAGAATATTAACCCCACACGCCTCATGAGAGAGCTCTTCAACGACTCGCTCTATTCACGGCAAAAGGTGGACGAGAGGCAGCTTGAGAAGCAGCTGTTCAATCTCGCCGGAGCCTTGCAGAGCACGGAACTTGGCAAGACAATGTCGCTCTACGACCTCTTCACTGCCGACGAATTGTCGAAGCTTTGGGAGCAGGATAACATGACGTGGTACATCCTCTTCGGCTCCTGCCCGCTTAATGGCGGTGTCGGTCCCTACTCGCAGCGCAATCTGCTTAGCAACATCATCCACACTGCCGACTCCGTAATCGCGCTTGGCGAGAATGGTGCCACCTTGCGCTTCGGTCACGACACAATGGTGGTGCCACTGGTATGCTTGTTGGGTATCAATGGCTACGACATGCAGGTGGACGACCTCGGAAAGCTTGCTGACAGCGGATGGGTGAGCTACCGCATCGTGCCTATGGCAGCAAACATTCAGTTCGTCTTCTATCGCCGTAATGTCCACGATAAGGATGTGCTCTTCAAAGTACTGCTCAACGAGAACGAAGCTACGTTGCCTCTGAAGGCAGTCAGTGGACCTTACTATCGTTGGAGTGATTTCCGCAGTCATTATTTGCAGAAGCTCAGCCAGTACGGTAATTAAACTGCCGGCTGCCTGTAAGGGGTAGCTAACAGCTGTTTTCATAGTGGTCACGGGACTGGGAAAAGTGTTTCTCAATTCCCGTGACCACTCTGTTGTGGTGTACTTGTTGTAGATGGACAGGCCTATTGCAGTTGAAGATTTTGTTTCTTTTCTTACGCCATGAAATCAAAAATCAGTAATTTTGTAGTTCGATTAGAAACGTTTTCCACAATGGCACAACAAGATAACGGCCTCACGCCCATGATGAGACAGTTCTTCGAGATGAAGAAGAAACATCCTGATGCCCTGCTCCTCTTCCGCTGCGGCGATTTCTACGAGACCTACGGCGACGATGCTGTCGAAGGCTCCAAGATTCTCGGTATCACTCTCACAAGGCGTAATAATGCGGCCACTCACGACGGTATGGCTATGGCCGGATTTCCACATCATGCTCTCGACACCTACTTGCCAAAGCTCATAAGGGCCGGTAAGCGGGTGGCCATCTGCGACCAGCTGGAGGACCCAAAGAAGAAGCGGGAGGCTATCCGTGGTAAAAAGGGCCTCTCGGAAATGGACAAGATGGTGAAGCGTGGTATCACAGAGCTTGTTACACCGGGCATTGCCATGACGGACACAGTGCTCAACTACAAGGAAAACAACTTCCTGGCTGCCGTGCACTTCGGTAAGGCTGCCTGCGGTGTGAGCTTCCTCGACATCTCTACCGGTGAGTTCCTGACCGGGCAGGGTACCTACGACTACGTGGAGAAACTCTTAGGCAATTTCTCGCCTAAGGAAGTGCTCTACGACCGCTCCAAGAAGAGTGAGTTTGAGAAGTATTTTGGCAACAAGTGGTGCGTCTTCGAACTCGACGACTGGGTGTTCACGGAACAGAATGCGCGGCAGAAGTTGCTCCGACATTTCGGTACGCGTTCACTCAAGGGATTCGGTGTGGAGCATCTCCACAGCGGTGTCGTGGCAGCAGGGGCTATCATGCAGTATCTGGAAATCACCCAGCATACCCATATCAACCACATTACCTCACTCTCGCGTATAGAGGAGGAGCGCTACGTAAGGCTCGATAAGTTCACCATCCGCTCGCTTGAGCTTCTTGCACCGATGCAGGAGGACGGGTCGTCGCTTCTCGATGTCATCGACCGTACTGTGACCCCGATGGGAGGACGTATGCTCCGCCGGTGGATAGTTTTCCCGTTGAAGAGCGTGCGGCCTATTCAGCAACGACTCGACATGGTGGAATTCTTCTTCCGTCAGCCCGATTTCCGTACAGTCGTCGATGACAATCTCCACCGGATAGGTGACCTCGAACGCATCATCTCGCGGGTCGCCGTAGGAAGGGTGTCACCACGCGAAGTGGTACAGCTCAAGACAGCACTCCAGGCTTTGCAACCCATCAAGTCGGCCTGTATGACGGCTTCCAATGAGTCGCTGCAGCAGATAGGAGGACAGATGAATCTCTGCGAGACCCTGCGCAGTCGCATAGAGAAGGAGATACAGCCCGATCCGCCACAACTGGTCAGTCGCGGCGATGTCATTGCACCCGGATACAGCAGTGAGCTTGACGAACTAAGGTCGATACGCGACAACGGCAAGCAATATCTCATGGAGATTCAGCAGCGCGAGATAGAAAAGACGGGCATAGCAAGCTTGAAAGTAGGTTTCAACAATGTATTCGGCTACTATCTAGAGGTGAGAAATACTTTCAAGGATAAGGTGCCTGCCGACTGGGTGAGAAAGCAGACGCTCGCTCAGGCTGAACGGTATATCACGCAGGAGCTGAAGGAATATGAGGACAAAATTCTCGGAGCCGATGAGAAAATCCTGCAGATGGAGGCCGATCTCTTCAATAATCTCGTCAGTGATATCCAGGACTATATCCCGCAGATACAGATTGATGCCAGTCTTACTGCACGCCTCGATTGTCTGCTCAGCTTTGCCAAGACATCGGAGGAGAACGGATATGTAAGACCGGTTGTCGATGATTCTGCAACTATCGATATCCGCAAAGGACGCCATCCTGTCATTGAGAAGCAACTGCCGGTAGGAGAGCATTACGTGCCCAACGATGTCTTCCTGGACGACAAGAAGCAGCAGATTATGATTATAACCGGACCTAACATGGCTGGAAAATCGGCTCTGCTGCGCCAAACGGCTCTCATTGTACTGATGGCCCAGGTGGGTTGCTTTGTGCCCGCAGAGAGCGCGGAAATAGGCTTGGTGGACAAAATATTCACGCGTGTAGGTGCGAGCGATAATATATCACTTGGTGAATCTACCTTCATGGTGGAGATGACAGAGGCTTCGAACATCCTCAACAACGTTACTCCCAGGTCGCTCGTTCTCTTTGATGAGCTCGGTCGGGGAACCTCTACCTACGACGGAATATCGATAGCATGGGCCATTGTGGAGTATCTCCACGAGAATCCGAGGGCGCAGGCCCGCACGCTCTTTGCCACTCACTACCATGAGCTCAACGAGATGGAAAAGAACTTCCCGCGGATAAAGAACTATAATGTAAGTGTCAAGGAGGTGGACGATAAGGTCATCTTCCTCAGAAAGCTTGAGCGTGGCGGTTCGGAACATTCGTTTGGTATCCACGTGGCACAGATTGCGGGAATGCCAAAGTCAATAGTGAAGCGAGCCAATGAAATACTGAAGCAACTTGAGACCGACAACGCCAGTGTGGGCAAGGTAGGAAAGGCCGATGTGAGCGGTATCGCTGAGAAAAGGGAAGGCGTGCAGCTGAGCTTTTTCAAACTCAACGACCCGGTGCTCGAACAGATAAGAGATGAAATCTTAGGCCTTGATGTCAACAACCTCACGCCTGTGGAGGCTCTCAACAAACTCAACGACATCAAGCGGATACTTACAGGAAAAGGGTAGGGGAGGCGGGCTTTCCCGCCGCCCCGAATAGACGGTCAGCTCTTCTTTGCGCCTAACTTGTTCATCCACTTGCCCCCTATCATACAGGCCACGCCAAGAATGACGAAGGGGATGCTGAGCAGCTGCCCCATATTGAGTGATAAGCCAGCTTCGAAGGCTACTTGTATGTCCTTAGTGAACTCGATGAAGAAGCGGAAGGTGAAGATGGACGTGAGGCAGAAGCCAAAGAAGAAGCCCGTGCCAACCTTGTTCTTATACTTCTTGTAGAGCCACAGACCCACAAAGAAAAACACGAAATAGGCCATTGCCTCGTAGAGTTGACCGGGATGACGCGGCATCTTGTCGACCTGCTCGAAGATGAAAGCCCAGGGCACATCCGTCACCTTACCGATGATTTCGCTGTTCATAAGGTTGCCTAATCGGATGAAACAGGCTGTCGTGGGCGTGGCTATGGCGATGTCGTCGAGCACCTGCCAGAGGTTCATGTGAGTCTTGCGGTAGTAGAGCCACAAGGCTATCATCAGTCCGATTGTTCCTCCGTGTGAAGCCAGTCCTTCGTAGCCAACAAACTTCCATCCGGCAGCCGTGTGCTGGATGGGCAGAAACATCTCTACCACATGGTCCCAGGAGCTCAGGAAGTAGTCGGGCTGATAGAACAGACAGTGTCCCAGACGGGAACCAATGATGATGCCAAAGAAGCAATAGATGAAGAGCGGGTCGAAGTACTCGTCCTTCACATGCTGGTCCTTGTAAAGCCATTTCACAACGAAATAGGCCAGAACGAGACCAATGAGCCAGCACAAGGAGTACCAGCGTACGCCAAGGTGACCGAGATGAAAGGCCACGGGGTTGGGATTCCAGACGATGTAGGCTAATAAACTCATCATAAGCTATTTTGCGATTGCCGTTAGACTGCTTCCTGTGATGGAGGCATCATGTTGTTGTTACTTGAGTTGTTCTTTTATTTGCCGACATTAAAGCGGAAGTGCATAATGTCGCCGTCCTGCACTTCATAGTCCTTACCCTCGATGCTGAGTTTTCCAGCTTCGCGGACGGCAGCTTCAGATCCATATTTGATGTAGTCGTCGTATTTGATGACCTCAGCACGGATAAAGCCTTTCTCGAAGTCGGTATGGATGACTCCTGCGCACTGTGGTGCTTTCCACCCTTTGTGATAGGTCCATGCCTTCACTTCCATCTCGCCGGCAGTGATGAATGTCTGGAGATTGAGCAGGTGGTAGGCTTTCTTGATGAGACGGTTGACGCCACTTTCTTCGAGTCCTAACTCCTCAAGGAACATTTGTTTATCCTCATAGCTGTCAAGAGACGCAATGTCTTCCTCGGTCTTTGCTGCTATCACCATGGCCTCGGCTCCCTCTGAGGCAGCTATCTGCTCTATCTTACGGCTGTAGTCGTTCCCGCCTTTGGCACTCGCCTCATCCACATTGCATACATAGAGCACGGGCTTTGTGGTGAGCAGGAAGAGATCGTGGGCGGCCTGCTGTTCCTCCTTCGACTCAAAGCTGACGGTGCGCGCGTTCTTTCCTTGTTCGAGTACATTCTTGTAGGCTTCGAGAACGCTGACCATTACCTTCGCATCCTTATTGCCTGTGGCGGCAATCTTTTGCTGCTTTGCCAACTGTCCCTCAATAGTCTCAAGGTCCTTCAGCTGCAGTTCGGTGTCTATAATTCCTTTGTCCTCAACTGGGTCGACAGGAGCGCCGCCCTCGCGAACAACATTGTCATCGTCGAAGCACCTTATCACATGGATGATGGCGTCGCACTCGCGAATGTTTCCAAGGAACTTGTTGCCCAATCCCTCGCCTTTACTGGCTCCCTTTACGAGGCCGGCTATGTCGACAATCTCGCATGTAGCGGGCACTATACGACCGGGATGTACAATCTCAGCTAATTTTGTCAGCCTTTCGTCGGGTACTGTAATGACACCTAAATTAGGTTCTATCGTGCAAAAGGGGAAATTGGCTGCCTGTGCTTTAGCACTGCTCAGGCAGTTGAACAGGGTGGACTTTCCAACATTGGGAAGGCCCACAATACCACATTTTAAAGCCATTATATAAACTTAATCTTTGTTCGTTGCTGCAAAAGTAATACTTTTAAGTGACATATTTCAAATTTTAAGTGCTATATTTGCACCCAACTAAAAAGAAGACAAAATGATGAATAAAGAGCATAGCGACCGTGAACGCTCTATTTATCGCGTCACGATTGAAGGCGGGATAGTAAATGTGTTTTTGCTTGTTTTTAAGTTCACTGCGGGTATCCTTGGTGGGTCTGCGGCTATGATTGCTGATGCTGTACACTCTCTGAGTGACTTCCTCTCTGATATTGTGGTGCTTGTATTCGTGCATCTCGGCAATAAGCCTCGTGACAAAGACCATGATTACGGGCATGGTAAATATGAGACACTAGCAACGGCTTTCATTGGTATTGCCCTCCTTGGTGTAGGCTTGATGATTTGCTTTGACGGACTGTCGAAGATTTGGAAAGCGCTGAGCGGTGTGATTTTGCCGCAGCCCGGATGGATTGCCCTTGTGGCAGCTCTTGTGAGTATTGGCTTGAAGGAATGGTGCTATCAGTTTACAATGCGGGTGGGAGAAAAATACCAAAGCGAGGCTATTAAGGCCAATGCCTGGCATCACCGTAGTGATGCACTTTCATCGATAGGTACGGCCCTTGGAATAGGAGGCGCCATACTATTAGGTCAACGTTGGACAGTCCTTGACCCTATTGCTGCGATTGTTGTCAGTGTATTCATCCTGAAAGCTTCTGTGGGCTTGCTTCGTAACTCTTTTGGCGAGCTCCTGGAGGCCAGTCTGCCCGATGTTATAGAGGATGAGATTGTCCGAATGGCTGAGGAGGAGCCTTTGGTGAGCGGTGTTCACAATTTGAGGACGCGCCGGATTGGAAATGAAATTGCAATCGACATGCATATTCGTATGCCTGGTTCAATCAGTCTTTTTGAAGCTCATCAGCATGCTACCAACATAGAGAAGCGACTGAGACAGCATTTCGGAGAGGGTACTTATGTGGCTTTACATCTCGAGCCCTTGAAGGTAAATGGCCGTTATGTAGCGCCCGAAGATTGAATGCTCAATCTTTGTAATGGGTGTTTTCTTTTCTACATAACGGTCATTTTTACTCTCAATATCTTCGTTTAGTGACTCAAGTTTCGGTAGTAAATATCCATACCTCTTTGCGGGGTGCCCCTCTTCGACGTTTTCTTAGGTGTTGCAGGGACGTTATTATTATGCTCAAGTTTCTGAAGTTTAATTATCCCTTGCAGGGGCAAGTCTTGTGACTGTCCGCGAGCAGATGAGCCAACCTCTTCCTGGCTGGAAGTTAGCTACGCTCTCGTGCATCTTCGAAGCACGAGAGCGAGAAGGGGAA
>OMVH01000003.1 GCA_900314365.1 uncultured Prevotella sp.
TGTCCACTGCAGGGTGCGGCCCTCGTGGCCGTCCGCAAGCAGCGAATGTTGAAGGCGTGAGAGACTCTCTTGACTTGGCCAATGCGTCACCACCCCCCTCAAAGGATTATAACTGATTGACATAGGAAAAAGGTGATGGAAAATAGTCATTGACAGGCTTCCGCTCTCAATGGAGCTATGAGGCTAAATTTGCGGGATTGCCTTACGAGCAAGCTCGACGGCTATCCCGCAGATTTATCCTCACCCCTACGGGGCAAAGCCTGTCCATGACGAAAATCGCTTCGCGTAAAATTGCACCTGCGGTGCATAAAATAGATAGTAATTCTTCAATCGGAAACAAAGAATCGGCACACCGGATAACCCCAGTGCTTGGATGACTCGGCACACTTGGTTTCTAAAAATTGTACTTGTAGCTTGCGCAGACGATGTGCATGTCGGTGTC
This sequence comes from uncultured Prevotella sp., assembly GCA_900314365.1. GTDB lineage: Bacteria > Bacteroidota > Bacteroidia > Bacteroidales > Bacteroidaceae > Prevotella. Next base: position 443 of record OMVH01000003.1, read on the forward strand.
GTCGTTATCGCTCATGTCCTCAAAACGGTAGAAGACTCCTAAGGAGTGGTGACTGGTGGTGTTCCATTCCAGTCCTGCAGTGTATCGAGTCTTCTCTATGTCCCAGTTGTTGTAGAGTTCTACGCTTATGTATGGCGTGAGTGGGACTGTGCTGAAGGCGTAATCAATCTCTATTCGGCTACGGAGTACGTTCTTTCCCTTACCGTTGTAAGTAACACTGCCGACAATGTCTTCCGCTGCGTTTTCGCAGTTAGTGGTGATTGTCTTTTCAGGCTGATAGGTATACTGCCACCGTTCGCGCAGAGAGAATGTCCAATTCTTTGTGGTGTACTGTCCGGTAAGGTCGAAGTGGATTCTGTGTCGCGGGAGCCAGAAGCTTATGTTTGGGCTTGAACTACCATCCTCGCAGGTGTTCTCATACTCCCGGCGGTCGTACAGGAACTGATAGCCCGCCCTGGCTTTAAGCCACGTTGCGATGCGGTACTGCCCGTACAGGCCTGCGGCCCATCTCGATGTCTGCGAGGCCTTGTTGCTTGTGCGCAACTCGGCTTCCAGCCCAGCGTTCCATCGTTGATTCAGTTTTTTCTCTGCGCCTATTTCTGTCCAAAGACCAAAGTCGGAATTGTCCTGGGACGACATGGGCAAGGCTGAAATGGTCAGTGTCATGGCGAGCAACGTTTTTATCAACGTGCTACCTTGTGTCGCTTTCTTCATATCTTTCGGTCTTGTCGTTTTAGATTGCTATCTTTCCTCCCATAGTCGTTCCTTCAGAAAACGAGTCAGTCCGCGGCGGATGGACTTCAGTCCGAACTCTTCCACTGACAGTTTCTCAATGGGTAGGAAGCTGCATGCGGCAGCGTCGTCGGCAGCTTTCAGTGTGTCAAGACTTGCCACTTCACAGCGGAAGAAGAAGTCGAGCGTGGGTACGTCGAAGCCGCTGAAGCGATAGGTGTTGGGATAACTGAAAAGATAGCGTGTCGCGGTGACCTTCAGTCCTGTCTCTTCCCAAACCTCGCGTGCCACCCCTTGCTCCACGGTCTCGCCTATGTCGGTGAATCCGCCCGGAAGGTCAAGTGTTCCACGCCCCGGCTCCCTGCCGCGCCGCTCGACGAGCAGACCACCTTTACCATCAGTGATGAAGGCCACGGTAGCCGCACTGGGATTAAGGTAATACACAAAACCACAGTCGGTACAGCGGCGGCTCTTGGAGTCGTTCTCTGCGAAGTGACAGCTTCCGCAAACAGGGCAGAATTTGAAAAGATGAAGAGGATGCATAGTTTTAATTAATGTTGTAACTTGGGCTTTTGCTCGTTTTTTCGGTGCAATGATAATAAAATTATATTACCTTTGCAAGTATAAACCCAATAAAAACCATTTGCAAGCATGATGAAGACTTCAAAACTCCTTCTTTCAGCAGTGATGCTCCTCATGCCTTTAGGCATGTCGGCACAGCGCCATTTCGAGCAGAACCTTTGGACGGGAAATGCCCCATATCCAACCTCAGATGCTGCTGACACTGCTAAGGTGAAGGTGTTTCTACCCAACGAGAAGAAGGCCACAGGACGTGCCGTAATCATCTGTCCTGGGGGCAGCTACCGGAATCTGTCGATGAACAACGAGGGCGTGAACTGGGCCGGATGGCTCAATAATCAAGGTATTGCCGCCATTGTACTGAAATACCGCATGCCCCACGGACAGACAATGGCTCCTGTCAGCGACGCAGAGGAGGCCATAAGACTCGTCCGGCGTAATGCGGCAGCTTGGCATATCAACCGTCAGGACGTAGGCATCATGGGCTTCTCGGCCGGCGGACATCTTGCTTCCACCATCGCCACACACAGCAAAATGGAGGCAAAGCCCGATTTCCAGATACTCTTCTATCCCGTCATCACCATGATGCCGGGCTACACCCATCAGGACTCCCACAACAATCTCCTTGGCTCTGACGCTCATAAGAAGGAAGAACGTGAGTACAGCAACGACCAGCAGGTGACGCGGGTCACACCGCGCGCTTTCATCGCTCTCTCCGATGACGACGACATCGTGCAGCCTGCAAATGGTGTGAACTACTACGTGGAGCTCTATCGGCACGACGTACCCTCAACGCTGCATGTCTATCCTGGCGGCGGACACGGATGGGGCATGAGTGCTGATTTCCGCTATCATGTGGAGATGCTGCTCGACTTGAAGGCCTGGCTCAGCAGCTTCTGACCCCTATGTGCGGTCCCGATGAAAAGGGATCGCACACCCCATGAAGAAACACTATAATTTTTTTATACTGCAATGAAAAAGACAACTTTCATGCTCGCCATCCTTCTGATGGCAATCGCTCCCTGCACTCGTGCGCAGAAATCGTTCGATGTGAATATCTGGCCCTCCGGCGCTCCTGTGAGCAATGGCATAAAGGACGATGTGGCAAAAATCAATGTGAATCTGCCAGCTGACAAGGGCAATCGGGGCCGTGCCGTGCTCATCTGTCCGGGCGGCGGCTATGGCGGACTGGCTATGGACAATGAGGGTACCAACTGGATTGACTTCTTCCGCAATCAGGGCATAGCCGCCATTGTGCTCACCTACCGTATGCCTCACGGTGTGAAGGAAGTGCCCATTGGTGATGCCGAAGAGGCTATGCGCATCATCCGTCGCCATGCCTCGGAGTGGAAGATTAATCCTTCCGATGTAGGCATTATGGGCTCGTCGGCAGGCGGGCATTTAGCTTCGACGCTCAGCACGCACAGCAAGGCTGACGCACGTCCTAATTTCCAGATCCTTTTCTACCCTGTCATCACAATGGACAGGAGCTACACCCACATGGGCTCACACGACAATCTCTTGGGTAAGGATGCCTCCAAGGAGATGGAGAAACTCTACAGCAATGAGCTTCAGGTGACTCCGCAGACACCGCAGGCTTTTATCACGGTAGGCTCGGACGACGGTCTCGTGCCACCCATGAACAGCATCAACTACTACACGGCTTTGCTGCGCAACCATGTGCCGGCATCGATGTTTGTTTATAACAACGGTCCTCATGGCTACGGTTCGCAGCGCTGGTTCCGCTACACGCTTGAGATGCAGCTCGAGCTCAAGGCTTGGCTGGCCAGTTTCTAAGGTGATTATAAGAGCTGAAAGAAAAACGGCAGGCAATGCTTCTTTAGCATGGCCTGCCGTTTGCGTAGGGTGAGCTTCCTGCTTCACTCCTTGTAGTGTCCACTGTCCTTAGTGGATGACTTCAATGGCTTTCTTCACTACGGGATTCATCTCATTAATGATTTCAAAGTATTCGCTCATGTCCCACAGGTCGCGCGCTATGAGAGCCTTGAGCTGTAGTCTCATTACCTCTAATGTGCGTTGCAGCTCTTTGTCGTCCTTGGCCTTTATCTTTTGCTTCTCGCCTTCGGCCAGTACCTCGTCAATGAGCTGTTGGGGCACCGTGAAACTCTTCTTGAAGGAGCCGAAGGTGGGATAGTTCTCGTGCAACCACTTGCGGTTGTTGTCCACATAACGCAGGTTGGCATTGAGTATGATGCTCTTGGCTGCAAGCTTCCGGTACATGGGTGGGTAGAGAGCTGTGTCGAGAGGTACGAAGAAATCGGGCATGATGCCACCGCCACCGTAGACTGTGCGGTGCTGCCGCAGTGTGCTGTATTTCAGCGAGTCGGAGAAATGAATGCTGTCAGCACTGTAAAGTTCTCCGTGCTTGAACCGCTTTTCTATGTCCTCGGCATAGTCGCGCAGGTCACCTTTCTCATAGGGCTTCTGTATGCAGCGTCCCGAGGGTGTGTAGTAGTGGGCGATGGTGAGCCTTATCATCGATCCGTCTTCGAAGCTGATGGGGCGTTGTACGAGCCCTTTGCCGAAGGTGCGTCTGCCCACCACTTGTCCTCTGTCCTGATCTTGCAGGGCTCCGGTGACAATCTCGGCTGCCGAGGCTGTGTATTCGTTGACCAGGACGATGACCTTTCCTGTGAGCAATTTGCCCTTGCCGTTGGCAGTGTAGTCCTTGCGCTCGGCCCGTCGGCCCTGCATGTAGACGATGAGATCGTTCTTGTGCAGGAACTCATTGGCTATCTGCACGGCCGCCTGGAGGTAGCCGCCCCCGTTCTCCTGGAGGTCGAGGATAAGGTCTTTCATGCCATGCTGCTTCAGCGAGTCCACGCTGGTCATGAACTCATTGTAGGTAGTGGCGCCGAAGCTGCTGATGCGAATATACCCCACATGAGGGCGAATCATGTAGGCGGCATCGAGGGTCCTGACGGGTATCTTTGCACGGGTAACCGTGAAGGATAACTTGTCAGGTATGCCCCTGCGTACTATCTCTAGTCTTACCTTGGTGCCCCGCTTCCCACGCAGGCGCTTCATTATCTCTTCGCGTGGCATCTTCACGCCGGCAATGGCCGTATCGTCGACGGTAACGATGCGGTCGCCGGCCAGTATGCCGACGCGCTCCGACGGACCGTTGGGTACCGGCTGGATGACCAACAGCGTGTCCTGCACCATATTAAATTGTACGCCGATGCCGTCGAAACTGCCTTCGAGAGGCTCGTTCAGCGATTTCGTCTCCTTCGCCGTTGTATAGGTGGAATGAGGGTCGAGCTTCTCAAGCATGCCGCGTATACCATCGTCGACGAGTTTGTGCTCGTCGAGTGTATCCACGTAGAGGTTCGTAATGGCCATCTCTGCTATCTGGAGCTTGCGCAGTGGTGAGTCTTTACCAAAGTTTATCTTGAGCTGGGCGCTTGCATCCGTGGCAGAGAATGCAAGCAGCAGGAATGTCAGCAAGAAGATGCTCTTCCTGAGGATGTGTGTACAGTTCATATTTTCTTTCTATACTTTTGTAGAATGAGTCTGAAGACGGCGTTGCCTTGGGAAGGAAATCAGAATTTCTCCTCTTCCTCGGGCAGGTCTTCTTCTATCACAAGATTATTGATGATGAAGTTCTGACGCTCCATAGAGTTCTTGCCCATGTAGTATTCGAGGAGCTTCTGCACTTGGTCATTCTTGTGGAGTGTCACTTGTTCCAACCGCATATCGGGGCCGATGAAATGGACAAATTCGTCGGGGGAGATTTCACCCAATCCTTTGAATCGTGTAATCTCCGGGTCGGGTCCCAGACTCCCTATGGCTTCGCGCCGTTCCTCGTCGCTGTAGCAGTAGAGCGTTATCATGTCGCTCTTCTTGTCCTTAGCTGATAGCTTGGCATCGTAGTCGGCAATGACCTTTTTGTTCTTAATCTTCGACCGTTTGTTTCTAACGCGGAACAGAGGTGTCTGCAGCACGTAGACATGACCTTTCTTGATGAGCTCGGGGTAGAACTGCAAGAAGAAGGTGATGATGAGCAATCGGATGTGCATGCCGTCGACATCGGCATCGGTGGCCACAATGACCTTGTTGTAGCGAAGATCGTCAAGTCCGTCTTCAATGTTGAGGGCAGCTTGCAGAAGGTTGAACTCCTCGTTTTCGTAGACCACCTTTTTTGTGAGACCGTATGAGTTGAGGGGCTTACCTCTGAGTGAGAATACGGCTTGCGTGTTGACATCCCGGCTTTTGGTGATACTGCCGCTTGCAGAGTCGCCCTCGGTGATGAAGATGGATGATTCCTCCTTGCGGTTGTTCTTGGCATCGTTGAAGTGGATGCGGCAGTCGCGGAGCTTGCGGTTATGGAGGTTGGCCTTTTTGGCCCGTTCGCGTGCAAGCTTTGTTACTCCGGCCATAGCCTTGCGCTCGTGCTCACTCTCCTTTATCTTTGCCTCCATGATGTCGGCGCAGTCCTCTTTGTGTATATGTAGATAATTGTCGACCTCACGCTTGATGAAGTCGCCTACATATTTGTTTACCGTCTCGCCGCCTGGTGCCATCAGCGTGGAGCCAAGCTTTATCTTTGTCTGACTCTCGAAGACGGGCTCTTCCACATTGATTGCAATGGCACCCACGATACCGTTGCGGATGTCGGCATATTCATATTTGCCAAAGAACTCCTTAATGGTCTTGGCGATGTGCTCCTTGAAGGCTGTCTGGTGGGTTCCTCCCTGTGTGGTGTGCTGTCCGTTCACGAACGAGTAGTATTCCTCCCCGTACTGATTGGTGTGAGTGAAGGCTATCTCGATGTCCTCGCCTTTAATGTGAACGATGGGGTAGAGGCCTTCGGTGGTCATGTTGTCCACCAACAGGTCCTGCAATCCGTTGCGGCTGCGAATACGGCGGCCGTTGTACATGATGGTAAGGCCCGTGTTGAGGTAGGTGTAGTTACGGAGCATGGTTTCCACGATGTCGTCGTGGAAGCTGTAGTTCTTAAAGAGAGTATTGTCGGGCTCAAAGAATATGAAAGTACCGTTCTCGTCCTCCGTGGTCTCTGTATGGTCTTCTTTCTTGACGCCACGTTCAAAGACGAGCGACCTTACCTTGCCTTCGCGGTAGGACTTCACTTCGAAGCGCGCGCTGAGGGCGTTGACGGCTTTGATACCGACACCATTGAGTCCGACGCTTTTCTTAAAGGCCTTGGAGTCGTATTTGCCGCCTGTGTTGAGCACGCTCACGGCTTCCACAAGTTTTCCCTGAGGTATGCCGCGCCCATAGTCGCGCACGCTTACCCTAAGGTTGTCGTCGATGTCTACCTCTATCCTGTCGCCGGCGTTCATCTTGAATTCGTCAATTGAGTTGTCGATGACCTCTTTGAGCAGCACGTAAATGCCGTCCTCGGGCAGAGAGCCGTCGCCAAGCCGCCCGATGTACATACCGGGGCGCGTGCGCACGTGCTCCATGTCACTCAGGTGGCGTATGTTGTCGTCGGTATAGCTTACCGACGGGGCCTGCTGAGGCATCTCCATGTCGTTTGTGTTCTTGTCGTCCATGATGCTGATGGTGTTATCCTTCCTGTAGATAATATTCTGTCTTGTTTGGGACTTGCTGTGGCCTTACTTTTCTCCGCCTATCCACTTGCGGTAACAGCGGCGGCGTTTGTGGTTCTCAGGGTTCAGAGGTCCCCATTGCCCTTGTACGCCTTCGTTTCCTTCCATTTCTACCTGACTTTCGCCCCACTTGAATCCGTACTTGATGTAGCGTGGTATGAGGTCGGCAAAGAGTATGGCGTTGGCCCCCTTAGCCCTGTATTCGGGCAGGAAGCCTATGAGGAGCAGGTCGACGCCCTCCGTCTTGTGCCATTTGATAGCTCGCAGAAGGTGCCACCAGCCGAAAGGCAGCAGACGGCCGCGGTGGCATTTCTGTAGAGCACGCGATAGCGAAGGTATCGTTATGCCTATGCCTGCCAGTGCGTCATTCTTGTTGCCATCCACAATGATGGTGATGAGACTGAGGTCGGCGAGCGGGAAGTACATGTTGACATATTGGTCGATCTGCCTTTCCGACAGTTCTGAGTAGCCGTAGAGGTCCTTGTAGGTGTCGTTGATGAGTTTGAATATCTTGTGTCCCCATTTGCCCTCGAATATATCTTTGCGCGTGAGTTTCTTCACATGGAGGTTGTAGCGGCGCTCCACCATGGAGGCAATCTTCGCGTATTTCTCCGGCACGGCCTTGGGCACCCGCATGAAGTATTCCACGTAGTCGTTGTCTTTCTCGAAGCCTCCGACCCGTTCCATAAGCTTGGGATAATACTCGTAATTGTAGATGGTGGGCATAGTGCCGAGTTTGTCGAAGCCCCATGTAAGCATGCCCTCGGGGTCCATATCGGTGAATCCGAGCGGTCCGACAATCTCTTCCATGCCGTTGGCAAGGCCGTAGTCCTCCACGGCTTTCATCAGAGCCTTGAGCACGTCCAAGTCGTTGATGAAGTCTATCCAGCCGAAGCGCACCGTCTTTCTGCCCCAGCGCTCATTGGCTCTCGGGTTGATGATGGCAGCTATTCGGCCTGCCAGTTCGCCGTCCTTGTAGGCGAGATAGTATTCAGCTGAGCAAAAGTCGAAGGCGGCATTGCGCTTCTTGTCAAGCGTGTTGAGCTCGTCGGTGAACAAGTTCGGCACGTCGTAGGGATTGCCCTTGTATAAATCGTAGTGGAAGTCAATGAAAGTCCGAAGGTCTTTCTCTGTTTTTACTGTCTTAATAGTGACGGATGCCATTCTTCTTACTAATGTTTTATCTTAAATATGCAAAAGTAGAAAATAAATGGCAGATGTCCAAAGAAAGCCTCACTTTTTGCAAATTATTAAGGTATGGCGCCCATTGGCTAACGTTGTGGCAAAGATATAGTTGTCGCCTCCATCCTTGAGTTTGAGTTTGTGACGCAGGCTCTCTGCCGGCATGGGGAAATTTCGCACACTCACGTTAGCCTGCTTGATACTTCCGAGAGCCTGACGCAGCTCTCTCTTTCCCATGGAACTCACGGCGCTGATGCTGAAAGTTCTGCCAGGGAAGTCCTTGATGGGCTCCTTGCTCAGAAAGAGGTGGGAGTTGCTGCTGACGGGTGTCACCTTCCATCTCTGTGAGAGAGGTCCAAAGGCTCCAGCTTTCATGATGGCAGCGTTGGGTTCGTAGAGATAGCAGAAATCCTCGATGGAATCGGCCGAAATCAGGGGTAATGTCCGCTCCTGGAGACTAAAGGTGAGCGTGGCGGAGCCTTCATCGTGGCAGTACACCTGAGTTTCGCTGCTGTCTTTGCCAAGTACCACGAGCAGCTCCTTGCACTCATTGAAGGCCGACACCACGTGCACTTCCTTTACGTGGGCAGCTCCGAGGTCGTCCACGGTTCTTTTTATGTCGAGCATGGGCGATAGTTTCAGCATGACGTGGCGGCCTTTGTGCAACAGACGGTCCAACATTCCGAGTATGTTGGGCTGGCAGTCGCCGATGGCGAAGGTCCGTGTGCCGTTGGCGTCGCGACGTGCCGGGTCAAGAAAAAGAAGGCTCGCTTCGCCCTTCATACTCTCGATGAAATGGGATGCTTCTGCGTTTACAACCTTGGCGGTGTTCAAATGCATGAGCGGGAAGTTGTGCCGGGCCAGAGCGCAGAGCGTGGCATTGCGCTCCACGTAGACGGCTTCATCGAAGTGCTTGGCTAACTCACAGAAGTCCACGCCAAACCCTCCGGTTAGGTCGACGAACCGTTGGGTGTCGACTCCTGCTATACGCGCCGCCACCTCACCCTTGTAGCTGGCAGTGAGGCCTGACGAGCATTGCTCCATGTTGAGATGAGGTGGATAGAGGATTCCGTCGACAGCTGCATAAGCCAGACCCTTTGCCTCAGCCCTCTGTCTGCCTTCTATCTGGCGAAGGGCTAAAGGCAAATCCACCTCAGGGTCGTTGCATCCCCTGAGGGCGAGCTGGCTGACATCAGCATGGCGATGGGTTTCGACGAAGTGTTCCGTAGCCCCGCTGACAACAGCTGCGGAGTTATTGTTTTGTGATGTCGATGGCATCGAGGGGTTTGTTGGTTGTGATATAGTCGACCCCGTCCTTATAGAACTCAGTGATGTCCTTGCGGCTGTTCACTGTCCATACATTCACTGTCATACCGAGACTGTGAGCCTGGCTAATCCATTCCGGGTGCTTGCGTAGCACGTTCATGTGGTAGTCGATGCCGGTGATGTTCATAGCCTGAAGTTCCTTCGGTGAAAGCTCTCCGTTGAGATAAGCCACCTTCGCCTCGGGTTCGTCGGCCACGATCTCCTTGCAGGCGTCAATGCTGAACGAGATGTATTCCACCTTGTCCTGAACACCGTATTTCCGCACCTCCTTTACTGCTAATTGGGCGGCAGCACGACTTTGCATGGCAGTGGCGTGAGGCTTAACCTCAATGATGAGCTTTGTCTTACTCTTGGTCTTTTGCATAATTTTCAGCAAATCCTTGAGCTGTGAGATGCGTTCTCCGTTCTCCAATTTCAGCTTCTTGCACTGTTTGTAGTCCGATGTTTGGAAGGTTACGCCGTTGCGCTGAGGGTCATGGTTCACCATCAGATGGCCGTCCTTGGTGAGCCAGATGTCGGTCTCCGAGCCATAGATGTTGAGTTCTAAGGCCTTTTTGAGCGACGTTTGCGAGTTCTGTGCCGACCCCGGAGTGTCCCAATAGCCACGGTGGGCGATTACTTTTTCTTGGGCGTTAGCCGTGAGAACACAGCCCATGAGGGCAGCGAGAAATAAGGAATGCAGTTTCATGATAATGTTGTATTGTTGATAATTCTAAATGCTTTTATTCACGTGCTTCATCCTCAGCGACCTGCAGTTCGTGGAGCAGAGTCAAGGCCTCGTCTTCGTTGCGTTCCATGATAGCGCGTTCGCCAGGGCCCTTGTCGTTGATACCGCAGAGATGGAGGATACCATGAATGAGCACGCGGTGGAACTCGTCCTCATAACCCTTGTTGAACTTCTCCGCGTTGGTACGCACCGTGTCGAGTGAAATCACGATGTCGCCGTTGATGGTGTCATCTTCATCGTAGTCGAATGTGATGATATCGGTGTAGTAGTTGTGGCCCAGATATTGTTCGTTGACCTCGAGAATCTTGTCGTCGTTAACGAACATATAGCCCACTTCTCCCACCTTGCGGCCGTGGTTTGCAGCCACTTCCTTTATCCATTTATTGGCTAACCGATGTCTGAACTTCGGCATGTTGACGCCGTCTGCATTGTAAGTTATCATTCTTTATCCTCCTTCTTTGGATGGTCCTTGCTTCTATTTTTCTCAACTGCTTTCCCGGGCAGCATCCAACTGTAGTCCTTGCCGAACTTTCTAAGGGTGCGTACGGCGCTCGACGAGATGCATTCCAATTGTGGTTCGGCAAAAAGCAGCAGTGTTTCGATACCTCCGAGTCGCTTGTTGAAAGCGGCCTGCACGCGTTCGTACTCCATGTCCTGCACGCTGCGGATGCCTTTCACGATGACGTCGGCACCGACTCTTTGAGCCAAATCTACAGCGAAATCCTCGTAGCTTACTACGCTTACGCGTTCCTCGTCGGCATAGATTTTCCTGATGGCTTCCACACGTTCCTCAGCGCTGAAGAGGGTATGTTTGTCGGGATTAATGCCTACACCGATGACGACGCGCCCAAACAGCGGAAGGATGCGCCTGACAATGTTGTCGTGACCAGCCGTAAAGGGGTCGAAAGTGCCTAAGAATAATGCTGTCGACATGTTGATTCAATTGATTGACACAGTTTGTATGTCGTCGCTTGGGCTCTCGGGTTAGGCCCTGCGGAGAATCTATCCGAAGAGGTCGGGCTGCATGGAGTCACGGGAGAACTGATTACGGCCAAGATGGGTGTAGGCAAGGGCCGTGGCTACACGCCCGCGGGGAGTGCGCTTGATGAAACCTTCCATGATGAGGAAGGGCTCATAGACCTCCTCAATGGTACCCGTGTCCTCACCGATGGCCGTGGCAATGGTGCTCAGCCCCACAGGACCACCATGGAACTTGTCGATGATGGTCAGCAGTATCTTATTGTCGATTTCATCGAGACCATACTGGTCGATGTTCAGTGCCTGAAGCGACAGTTGTGCTATGGCGAGGTCGATGCGCCCATTGCCCTTCACCTGAGCGAAATCGCGAACGCGGCGCAACAGTCCGTTGGCGATACGTGGGGTACCTCTCGACCTGCGGCTTATTTCCATGGCTGCGTCGTCGTCGATAGGCACGTTGAGGATACCGGCCGAGCGTTTGATGATTTTTTGTAGTGTCTCCGGGTCGTAGTATTCTAGGTGGAGATTGATGCCGAAACGAGCGCGCAGAGGTGCCGTGAGCATACCGCTGCGTGTGGTAGCTCCCACGAGGGTGAAGGGATTGAGGTCAATTTGTATGCTACGGGCCGACGGACCCTTGTCAATCATGATGTCGATGCGGTAATCCTCCATGGCGGAATAGAGATATTCCTCCACGACGGGCGAGAGTCGGTGAATCTCGTCAATGAAGAGCACATCGTTGGGTTCTAACGAGGTGAGGATACCGGCCAGGTCACCGGGCTTGTCAAGCACCGGTCCGCTTGTAATCTTGAAGCCCACACCCAGTTCGTTGGCAATGATTTGGCTCAGTGTGGTCTTTCCCAGTCCGGGAGGGCCATGCAGGAGCGTGTGGTCAAGGGGCTCACCACGGTATTTGGCAGCTTCGACAAACACTTCGAGGTTCTCCACCACCTTCTTCTGTCCGCTGAAATCTGAAAATCTAAGCGGACGGAGTTTGTTCTCAAACTCCTTTTCAGAGGCGGAAAGTTGCTCCTCTCTTATATCGAAATCTTCTGCCATTGCTTTTTCTTTGTGCTAATACTGGTGCAAAGTTAGTGTAAACGGTTGGAATATCAAAGAAAAGCCTTTGTTTTCTTCCGCTGGGCGACGGTGCCTACGGGGCAAGGAAGGGTGTCCATTGGAAGCATTCCGGACTTTGTTGCGACCATCAAACGGGGATAATATTTCGGCGAAAGGAGCGAAACTGCGCGGTTTCATCGCTACTTTTCATTTATGGAGCAAGTCTTATTCAGAGTAGTTTTTCAAAACTATGTGCCGGACAAGCTTGGAAGTCTTGTCCGGCACAGTCAGTCATTCGTAAACGATAAATCTGTTACAGCGGTATTTCGCCTTTGCATCGGGATTCTTCCACTTGAAACTGATGGTGTGGGTACCCGGTTTGAGGTCGTAGTTGTAATATAAGTAGTCGAGGTTTTCCGTGAAATGGTTTCTTGTGTTTTTAAGTGTTGTCACCACCTTTCCGTCGATGATCACGTCGACCTCAGCCGTGTAGTTGGGGTCTTTGCAATTGAACGATCCGCAGAGGACGATGGCTTTGCCGCGGAAAGTGGTAGCAGGAACCTTGTCAATCTGGCACTGTCTGAGTGCGATGGATTTGGAGTATTTCAGTCCATCGAAGCTCTTCTCGTACCTCACAGCTTTGGGTCGTTGCACCTTGATGTACACTTTGTCGTCCTCCACTTTACCGCCATTTTTCTTCACTTGCATGAGCGCGTGCTTGAGGCTCAGCTTGTAAGCCTTGCTCAGGCTGATGGTGGTATAGGCGAAGTTGATATCCTCACAGTCTTTTACTGATTCGTGCCATGTCTCCGGCATGTTCTTGTAGCCTAACATGCAACCCAGGACTCCGCAGGCCGTTGACGGATTGCAATCGGCATCCTGACCGCAGCGTGTGGATATATCGGCCGTTTTCGTCAGGTCACCTCCGCCGTAGAGCAGTCCGATGACCACATAGGCTGCATTCACCGTGGCATCGATGTTGAATGCCCGGTCGACGCCGTCGGGACAACCGATGTCGTTGCTGTAGTTCTGCTGTACTAGCTGCCAAGTCTTGTGCCAGTCCGAAGGATTCTCGTGGTACCACTTTACGACATCAGCGATACACTTGTAGAATTTCGATTTCACCGGTACTGTGCGCAGCGCTTCGGTGACAATCTTCTCTACATTATTATATAGGAAAGCCTGCGTGTACATAGCTCCCACAAAGACGCCTCCATACCATCCGTCGCCGTAGTTCATGATGTGTCCCACCTTGTCGGAGATGGCCGAGGCTGCATTGGGCATACCCGGCGACATCAGTCCGGCGTAGTCGCTCTCTATCTGATAGTCTATGCAGTCGGCATGAGGGTTGTCCTTCCAGTAGCCTGTCTTAGGCGATTTCAAGCCCCGGATGACATTCCAGCGTCCCGACTGGTTGGCGTGCCACAGCGGGTAGCCTGCATAGGCGAAAGCCCTGGCGAAGCTGTCGGCGGGCGCGTTGAGGCCGAGCCGGTCGATGATATCCACAAAGGTGAGGTCCATGTAGATGTCGTCGTAGAGTCCGGGCCATTTGAGCATGTATTTCTTTACCGCCGTGGACTTGAACTTCAGGTCGGTGGTGTCGGGAATCATCTTACCAAGATACTTGAATTCCCATGGACCTCCAAAGGCACAGCCGATGGTCTGGGCGGCCCATCCACCCGCAATCTTGTCTTGCAGTTGTTCCATGGTAATCATTTTCAGGCCCGAGCCCGAGGCAGCCCTCATGGGCGGTGTCGTGAGCAGCGCGAGGGCTGCCAAAAGAATAAGCTTGTGTTTCATTGTGGTAGTGTTGTTAATGGTGGCGCAGCACTGTTTAGATGCTGCGCCGTTTAGTAGTTATTTGAATATTTTCTGTGCAAACATTGAGAGATAGATGCGCCAGTTGCGCCAGATGTGTCCACCGTCGTTCTCGAAGTACTCATACTTGTAGCCCTTCTTGTCGAGATAGTTGCGCAGCTGCTCGTTGGCCTTGTAGAGGAAGTCGCTCTTCCCGATGGCTATCCAGTAGAGCTTGGGCTCCGACTTGAAGAGACGGTCCATTTGCATTTCCAGTGTGGGGTTCGACTGTTGCAGACGGTCGAAGTGGTCGGCCACGAACTTACCGTCGCTGATGATGGCTGCCGACTGCAAGCCATAGTAGTCGAACGTCTGGGGATAGAGATTGGCAATGGCAAAGGTGTGGCCGCCGCCCATGGAGAGTCCCGTTACGGCCCGTCCCTCGCGCTTGCGTATTGTCTTATAGTGTGAGTCGACGTAGTTGACAATCTCCATGAAGGAGTTTTCGAAAGCGTGGCCCTTAGGAGCGTCGATACGCGAGCCCGAAGGTGTGTACATTCCTTTCGACCAGCATCCCGGTGCTGCCTGTGCGTCGTAGTTGCCGTTGGGCATCACCACAATCATTGGCTTGGCCTTGCCTGCGGCGATGAGGTTGTCCATGATTTGTGTGGCCCGTCCCAGTTCGCTCCATGCGTTCTCGTCGCCGCCGGAACCGTGCAGCAGATAGAGCACGGGGTAGCGTTTGCCCTGATCATAGCCTGCTGGCGTATAGATAGTCATACGACGGTTCATGCCTAACACGTCGCTGTGATACCACACCTTAGCCACGTTGCCATGAGGCACCTCGTTCACGCTGTAGAGACTGCCCCGGTCGCCTTTCTCCTTCGTGACGATGACGATGTCGGTGGTGGAGGCCACGTCGCGGTTGATGTACACGCTTGCCGGGTCGAGCATCTTCCTGCCGTCGACATAGAATACGTAGGAGTACATTTCGGGCCGGAGGGGTGGGGTGGTGACTGTCCAAAGTCCCTTCTCGTTCTTCGTCATAGGCAGATTTTGGTCGGAAATCTCCTTGAAGTTGCCCACAACGCTCACTTCCTTTGCCTTATCGTCGAGATAGCTGAAGGTGATGCTTCCGTCGGTATTGACGACAGTGGACTTCACATTGGGGAACGACCATAGGGCTTGCTGTCCCCATGCGGAGGCAGTGAGGCATAGACAGGTTAAGGTGACAAATAACTTTCGCATGATAGCTTATTGATTTGAGGTTTGTTGTTGCTTGAGTGTGAGACGGCATTGCTCCAGGATGTCGGTCAGGCTCTCGACAGTCTCCGCCCTGAGCATGGCAATGCGAGTCTGGCGGAAGTCGGGAATACCCTTGAAGATGGGACTGGCAGCCAGGTGGCGGCGTGTGTGGAGTATGCCCCGGTATTCGCCGATGCGCTCCACGTTGATGCGGAGTTGCTCCTCCAGTACGTCGATTTTGTCGTCGAGCGACAAGGACTTTGCGTCAGGAGCGCCGTCGAGAGAGTCCCTGATTTCCTTGAATATCCAGGGTCGGCCGAAGGTGGCGCGGCCTATCATCACGGCATCGACCCCGTAGCGGTCGAAGGCCTCGCGGGCCTCTTGCGCAGAGGTGATATCGCCATTTCCGATGATGGGAATGTGGATGCGCGGGTTCTCTTTCACCTCTCCAATGAGTGTCCAGTCGGCCTGTCCCGTGTACATCTGGCTTCTGGTGCGTCCGTGGATGGTCAGTGCTTGTATGCCGCAATCCTGGAGCTGTTCGGCCAGCGTGGTGATGATGAGGTTCTCCTTGTCCCATCCTAATCGTGTCTTAGCCGTTACAGGCGTGTTTGGCACTGCCCTCACCACCTCACGGGCGATGTCGAGCATCAGGGGGATGTTGCGCAGCAAGCCTGCTCCGGCTCCTTTCCCGGCTACCTTCTTCACCGGACAGCCGAAGTTCAGGTCGATGACGTCGGGGTGTACTTCCTCCACCATGCGGGCAGCCTGCACCATAGAGTCGACGTCGCGTCCATAGATTTGTATGCCCACGGGTCGCTCGTCATCGTCGATGACCATCTTGGCGAGAGTGGATTTCACGCTGCGGATGATGGCGTCGGCACTGACGAATTCCGTGTATACCATAGCGGCTCCGTAGCGTTTGCAGAGCTTACGGAAGCCTATGTCGGTCACGTCCTCCATGGGAGCTAAGAAGAGCGGGCGCGTTCCAAAGTCGATATTACCTATTCTCATAAACAATACGTTTGCAAATTTAGGATTTTCCCCCGTAACGGCAAAGCATTCCGCTCTTTATTTTTTCGTTGAAAGTCTGCTCTTGCAGGGTGCGGCCCTTGTGACCGTCCGCATCCAGCGGGTAAGCAGGATGAGCATATAAGTATGGTTAGGTTTATTGCTGTTCGGTAAGATTCCATACGGAATAATAAAACCCAAGTCTCGTATTACCTCTCTTAGCAGGGGCGGCCCTCTTCTATGTCTTATTAAGGCGCCACCAAAGACGTTATAATTAAACTAGAAGAAGTTTACTAATGACTTATAAGACAGTAAGCGACGGCCTCGAAGAGGCCGGGAGCATCTCGTTAGAGATGCATATAACAGGGTAAGCGAAGCGCAGCCCGGGGGTATTCCCTCCCCATATTCTCGCTTTCGTGCTTTGAAGATGCAGGAAAGCGTTGCTAAATCCCAGCAGTAGAGGTTGATATTATCGGAATTTTCATTATCGTTGGCTCATCGTTAGGATTTTGTCTCACAAGTTTCCCCTCAACGGTCTCCTGCAGTATGTTGTTCTAAAGTTGATTTCCCGTCATAATCAGAAATCTTCTTCCTTTGATTTTACGTTAAGATACAACTTATAAAGTTTTTTACCTAGATTATCTTTCTTAAAAATACGTTCATGGTCCATTGGTATCATTGACAATCTAATTTTGGCGATACCATCTCGTAGCATCCCGAACTCAACTGGTGTTACCTTGAATTGGGCTGTTGAATTTATTTCTGTGATAGGAAAAATCATATTTCCTGTAACGAAACCGGCAGTTTCGCTTCTATTATCAATAGCTTTGCCAGTAAATGTCAACACGCTGTCCTTAAAAGTTCTTATCTTCATAGTTGGCTCACTCAGAAACTTCATCCTGTCTGATGAGACCGTAGCCACAATATAGTAAGTTGTATCTTGCTTCATAACACAATATTTCATGCTACAGCCTTCTGCTGCCAATGGCTTATAAGTATACCCTACAGATTGAGCATAGAGATGCGCAGATACTCTAATAAAAAAGAGCATCAAGATAAGTAGTTTTATTGTTCTATTCATCGTCAATTAATTTAAAAAGTTTATTTCTATTTCTCCTTAATTCCGCAACTAAGCGCTTTGTTTGTTACTATTGTTTTTATAAATATGTGAAAGTTTATAAGTTAATATGAGTTGTATCATTGCAGAATTTTCACTAACTTCTTGCTTCCAAATCAAAATGAGTACTATTCTACATGACATTGCAAAGTTAGCAATAAAATACGATAATATTGTACCCTACGGCGGATTTTTACGCTATGAATGAATTTAATTTTAATGGGATCCATAGCGGATCCGTAGCGTTTACAGAGCTTACGGAAGCCTATGTCGGTCACGTCCTCCATGGGAGCTAAGAAGAGCGGGCGCGTTCCAAAGTCGATATTACCTATTCTCATAAACAATACGTTTGCAAATTTAGGATTTTCCCCCGTAACGGCAAAGCATTCCGCTCTTTTATTTTTTTACTTAAAGTCTACTCACTTTCAAAAACTACTCAACTAATGCCTCGGCAATGATTTTACTCAAGTTTAGGAATTAAAAATCCCTTTGAAGAGTGTCGGCGGAGTGGTAGGTATGCTCTCAAGTACGGCTGCAAATCTTTGGAACGCGGTTCTATCACGGCCGAAGGCTACGATGTAGGTGGAGAGGTAGGCAGAGGAGAAGTTTGAGGTGAGGTAACCCTTCACCTAAACTCAAACAACGGCCGGGTTCTCCATCATGTGAGAGCCCGGCCATTTCGCTATGTGTGACCCTTGCGGGGCCATAGACAAGTTGAGTTGTTCTCAGGATACCTTGTCAGCTTTCTTCAGCCTCGTAGCGAGCTGGAAGAGTGAGGGCAGTGCAATGCAGAGCGAGAACAGTACTGCGAGCAGCACGGTGTGGGCATTGCCGCCGAAGAGGTCGATGAGCTTGGCGTCTGCCTGGTCGGGCATCACGCGGCACACGATGTAGCTGACGGTGTTGTTTGTCCAGTGGAAAGCTATGCCGGGAATGATACTGCCCGTGCGGTAGTACATCCATCCGAGAACAAGCCCGGCGAGGAAGGCGTTGAAGCCTTGGGCTAAGTTGCCGTGAACAGCGCCGAAGATGAGTGCCGAGATGACGATGGCCACCCAGTGGAGATTGCTTTTGAAGAGCGAAAGCAGCTTGCGGAGAATGGCTCCCCGGAACAGCATCTCTTCGGCTACCGGACCTATGAGGGCTATGTTGAAGTAGGCCCAGTGGCTCGTCAGCATCTTCTTGAAGAGGTACTTGTAGTCGGGTGGCATCTCGTAATGCATGCTTTCCAGCAGCCATTCCGCGGGGATGATGAGGCCGATGGACAATAGAACGGTCCATATCAGTACGGGCCAAGGGCGCTGTTGCAGATAGGCGGGGCTCACGGGAGTGTACCTGTGGCGGGCAAATATGAAGATGAGCAGCAGGCTTCCGAGGATACTTGCCAGGACGATGGCGTCGCCCGAGACATCAGCCTTACCATGCAGACAGGCGGTGAGGGCGGTGCTGAAGGGCTTCCCGTCCATCATCATTGCTATGATGAAGACGACAAAGTTGCTCACTAACTGCAGAAGAATGTAGATGACGCAATACCAAAGGATGTCGAGAATACTTCGTAATGGCTTGTTCATATGAATGGTGTATGTTTTATGATAGTCTCTGCTTTGAGTCTGTCGTCGGCAAGTTGACTGGCAAGGGCCTCTGCGCTGCTGAACTTACGCTCGCTCCTGATGCGTCCGAGAAAGCCCACCCGCAACTTCTTCTCATACAGATTGCCGGTGAAGTTGAATACGTTCACTTCAATCGTCACGTCTGTTCCGCCGAAGGTAGGCCGACTGCCGATGTTCAACATGCCCCCTAAACTGCCAGTATGTCCCGGAAGCATCACTCTGACTGCATAGACGCCTGTTGCCGGAATCATCTGTCCCACGGTTTGCGGATCAATGTTGGCGGTGGGAAAGCCCATGCGGCGCCCCTCAGCAAACCCGTGGGCGACGGTTCCCCCCAGTGTGTAGGTGTAGCCCAGGCAAAAGTTGGCCGATGCGATGTCGCCCTCAGCTAAGAATCGCCTTACCTGCGATGAGCTCACGTGGAGCCCTCCACCCGGCTCAAATGACGGGGCTGCCTCAACATCAATACCCAACAGACTGCCGTAGCGGCAATAGTCGCTGAAGCCTTCTTTCCCTCCTTGGCCGAAGTGGTTGTCGTAGCCAATGATGAGCTTGCTCATATGCAGCTGGCGGTGAAGCACAGTGTCCATGAAGTCGAATGCGGTCATAGCGGCCATCTCCGGAGTGAAGTGGAGCACCACAATGCGGTCGACACCGGTCGCTGAGAGCAGCCGCAGCTTCTCCTCCGTAGTGGTGAGCAGCCGGGGCACGTAGTCGCTCTGGAGCACCTGCCGTGGGTGTTTGTCGAAGGTGATGACCACAGACTCCATACCAGCGTCCTTGGCCGCAGACGTGACGCAGCCGATGAGGAAGCGATGACCGCGGTGGACACCATCGAAGAAGCCGATGGTACCCACGCAGGGTTGTTGCAGACGGGTGTTGTGGTCAAGATAGGTTGTTTCCATTGGTTTCTCCTACTGTTTTTCCTTTCTTGCCATCAGCCGCTTGCATGCCCGCCACAGTTCACCCACGATAAGCACGGGAAGTGTGACGACTATACATAGCAACCAGTCGTGAAGGTTCAGAGGTACTGTTCGGAACATACTGCCGCCGAATTCCACAATGAGCACTTGTCCTACGAGGATGAGCACCAGCACGAAGGCCATACCACGGTCGGCCCAGAAGCGCCGGAAAGCGGAATGGCGGGAACCGAGAGCTTTCGCGTTGAAGAGATTCCAAAACTGCATCATCACGAAGATGGTGAAGAAGATGGTGAGCTCCCGGGGCTGTACGCCTGGGTCGACGCCATGCTCGCAGTGCCAGAGCAGCACGCAGAGCAGAAGTGCAAAGAGAACACCACAGCCTATGATGGCTCTCGTCATGACGGGTGTGATGATAGACTCGTCGGGGCGACGGGGCTTCTCGCGCATCACCTCGCGCGACGGTGGCAGTGAGGCCAGTGCGAGCGCTGCGAAAGTATCCATGATGAGATTCACCCAGAGTATCTGAGTCACAGTGAGCGGCATGTCGCTGCCTATGAAAGGACCGGCAAGAGCCACGAGCAATGCGCACACATTGACTGTCAGCTGGAAGAAGAGGAAGCGCTGAATGTTCTTATAGAGCGACCGTCCCCACATCACTGCATTGGCAATGGAAGTGAAGGAGTCGTCGAGGAGCGTCATGTCGGAGGCCTGCTTGGCTACATTGGTTCCCGAGCCAAGCGACAGTCCTACGTGGGCATAGTGGAGTGCCGGCGCGTCGTTGGTGCCGTCGCCTGTAACCGCCACCACCTTGCCTCGCTTCTGCAACAGCTCTACGAGTCGTTGCTTGTCAGTGGGTTTGGCGCGCGACATCACCTTGATGACAGGAGCGCGCTTGTAGGCCTCCTCATCGGAGAGAGCAGCCCACTCGGGACCGCTGATAGCAGCGTCGGCGGGCGTGTTGTCCTTCCAAACACCTATCTGTCGTCCTATCTCGATGGCTGTTGCAGAGGTGTCGCCGGTGACGATTTTTACCTCTATCCCTGCATGGCAGCACTGGTTTACAGCTGCAGCCACATCGTCTCTGACAGGGTCGGAGATGGCTGCTACAGCCTGCCACTGCATGCTGCCGGCATCTATATGACTGAGATCGGGAAGCTCGTCGCCAAGCTCTCTGCAGGCAAAGCCTAAGGTGCGCATGCCTTTCTGCTGGTAGCTGAGCAGCATGCTGCGAAGGTGCTGGCGCTCACTGGTGCCGATGGCGCAGAAGCTGGCTACTATCTCGGGTGCGCCCTTGACGAAGAGCCAGCGGCGGTCGTCAACCTCAGCGACAGTGGCCATGAACTTTCTTTCGGTGGAGAAAGGCAATTGAGCCACCACGCTGCAATCATTGCGCAGCGAGCGGTAGCTCATGCCGTTGTCCTTCAGCCAAAGCAGCAGAGCCACTTCCGTGGGATTGCCGATGCCGGCGTCGCCATTCAACTCAGCCGTCGTGTTCACGGCGATACCGCTATAGAGAAGGTTGAGCTGCATGTCGTCGAGTCCCTCTGCCTCCATCTTCGCCACCTGCATCTTGTTCTGTGTCAGCGTACCGGTCTTGTCGGTGCAGATGACATCTACGGCTCCCATGGTCTCACAGGCATGAAGACGTCTGACAAGATTATTCGATTTGAGCATGCGCCGCATGTTCAGAGCCAAAGCCAGTGTCACGGCCATGGGCAGTCCCTCGGGCACGGCCATCACGATGAGTGTGACGGCCATCATGAAGTACTGGAGTACGGCCTGAGCCATTGCCAAATAGTTGCCACTGTGCCAAAGAGTGGGATTCATGAGCAAGTCGCGTCCTAAGAACAGCACGAAGGCGGCAATGGCCACCCCCGAACCCACCTTTGAGATGAGCTTGGCCAGCTTGTCGAGCTGGATGTTGAGCGGTGTCTTCGTGTGGGTGGCCTCGGTCGACTTGCGGGCCACACGCCCTATCTCCGTGGCATCGCCCACAGCCGTCACCCGGGCTTCGCCCCGCCCGCTCATCACCATTGTCGACTTGAGAAGCCGGTTGGAAGGGTAGGTGGCTTCAGGGTCGGAGAGCTCTGCTCCGACATGTTTCTCCACTATGGGCTCACCGGTGAGCGACGACTCGTTGACTTCGAGGTTCACGCCCTTCAGCAATTCGGCGTCGGCAGGTATCTCGTCGCCTGTCTCCACTAAGATGATATCCCCCACAACGATATCGCAGAGCGGTACCTCCATCACCTCACCGCCACGGCGCACCTTCACGGGCTGCCGCTCGCTGACCGTATTGAGGAGGTCGAACTTCTTGGCTGCGTCGCGTTCAAAATAGAACCCAACGGTAGTGGCGAAGAAGATGGCCAAGATGATTCCTATGGTCTCGGTGAACTCTTGCTCTACAATGCCAAGCACCAAGGAGATGGCTGCGGCTACAAGAAGAATGATGATAATTGGGTCACGATACTTGTCGAGATAAAGCTTCCACATGGAGGTCCGCTTAGGAGGCGTGAGCACGTTGTTTCCATACTTCGCACGGCTCTCTTCAACCTCAGCAGGCGAGAGACCTTGCAGAACCTTATCTGTCTGATTGCTTGCTTTTACCATAATATGTGCAAATTTACAGAAAAAACGCCACACGCTTCTGTTTTCAATATTATTTAACTTGCAAGGGAACAGGAGATATGATTCGGTGTGTGTAGTTTAACGCTTTTGTCTGACTACTTTAAGCCTTAATTTTAATTGGTGTCTTGCTGATAGACACCGATTGTTTTCGGGGCTGTAGAGCTCCAAATGGAGAGAGTGTGCAATGGAAAACTTTGATTTTTGATACGGAAA
>OMVH01000211.1 GCA_900314365.1 uncultured Prevotella sp.
CGTTGAAGATCTTCTCCAGCGACTGCTCATCCTTGAAGTATTTCTGTGTGTCGAGATAGTCGGAACAGGACACGGAAGCCAGTCCCACGCCCGTGGCTAAGGCGACAGCGAAGATATTCTTCAGTATTTTCATTGTTCGATTCATTTATAGATTAACTTCGTGTTGAATTATATGCTCACGGTGAGTCCGAAGGTGAACGTGCGCGAGAGCGGGTACTCCTGACCGGTGGAGCTGCCGAGTTCGGGGTCCCAAAGGTCGAAGGGAGCGAAGGTCAGCAGGTTGGTTCCCATGAAGTAGAAGCGGGCACTGTTGATGTGCATCACAGTGGTCCAGCGCTTAGGCAGCGTGTAGCCCACCTCGAGGTTCTTCAGACGGATGTACTTGCCGTCGCGCAGCCAATAGGTGGAAGCACGGTAGTTGTTGCCGTTGCCCCCGTAGCTCAGGCGCGGGTATTTGGCATTGGGATTCTCGTTGGTGCCGAGGCTCCAGTAGTTGCCCTCCACATCTTTGAGGATGTTACCCCAGGCTCCCGCCGCAAAAGGATAGACGGTATAGCCATTGATGAAGAAGGAGCTCTTGCCTGCACCCTGGAAGAGCACGTTGAAATCCAGGCCCTTCCACCGCACAGAGGTACCGAAGCCGTAGATGAAGTTGGGCTTCACCGTAGCGCCGATAGGCACGATATCGTTGCCGTCAATTTTGCCGTCACCGTTGACATCCTTGTACTTGATGTCGCCGGGAGCAATGTCTTCCTTCGAGCCAAGAGAGGTCTGGTCGGGGCTATGACGGATTTCGTCGTAGTCCTTGAAGAGTCCGAGAGCCACCAGACCGCGGGCCTGCCCCACACGGTAGCCACTATTGCGGCTGTAAGGATAGTGGCTGTAAGCCTCATCGTACTCGAGCACCTTGTTGCGGCTGAGCGTGAAGTTGCCGCGCAGGGTAACGTCGACCTGCGAGAACTTATGGTGTATGGAGAAGTTGCCGTCCACACCGTAGCTCTTCACTGCTCCCACGTTGGCACTGGGCACCTTGTAGTTCAGACCGATAGAAGGAGCGATGTAGTTACGGGCCATATAGATGCCGGTACGCTTCTCGTTGAAGTAGTCGATGGTGGCACTGAACTCGTTGTTGAAAAGATACATGTCGATACCGAGGTCGTGCTTCTTTGCCACTTCCCAGGTGACGCTCTCCGTAGCCAGCTTCGTCCAGGAAAGTCCCTTATAGTAGAAGAGGCTCTGGCCAATGTCACCGTACATATAGTCGTCAGCATCATAAATACCGAAGGTGGCACGGAAGGGGAATCGGTTGTCACCCAAATTGTCGTTACCCACGCGGCCGTAGGAATAGCGAATCTTAAACATATTTACCCAAGGCAGATTCTTCTTCACGAAAGGCTCCTCTCCGAGGTTCCAGGCTCCCGACACAGCGGGGAAGAAGCCGAAGCGATGGCCTTTGGCGAAGTTCTCGGAACCGTTGTAACCGAAGTTGAAGTCCACATAGTAGCGGTACTTGTAGCCGTAGGTGAAGCGTCCGGCCAAGCCCTGATGACGGTAGTTGATCCAGGAGTTGGTGGTCTGGTCCTGAGAATATTTCAGCACGCCGCCCACCTGATGGCCGCCGAAAGTGCGGTCGTAGTCCATCTGGAGCTCAATGAACTCCTTGCGGGTAGTGCTGCTGGTGGGATTGCTCTGCAAGAGGCTCTGGTCAGCCACCTTGGTCCAGATAAGTTCGCCCGTGGCCGAGCGCAGGCGCTCCGTCTTCCACTGCTCAGGCCATTTGATGCGTCGGTTGCTATTGTTGGAGTAGACGTCGAAGCCGAACCGTCCGTAGAACTTCAGACCCTTGGTGACGAAATCCAGGTTCTGCTCCAGATTAGCCGTGGTCTGTACGGTGTTCTTCCAAGTCTCGTTGTAGCCCGTCTGGGTAATCATCACGTAGGGATTAGTCTCGTGGCCTGTGCCATAAGCACCCCAGCGGCCGTTCTTATATCTCACGGGGATGGTGATGGGGTTGGTGCCCATGATGGAGTACCAGATGTCGTCGTTCGACATACCCGGCTCGTTCTGCTTTTCCAAAGAACCAGAAACGCCGACCTTGAGAAGGGTAGTCTTCGTGAGGTTCATGTCCACGTTCATACGGTAGTTGAAGCGGTGATAGTTGGCATTGGTGTCGTAGTCCTTCATAGCCTTGTCTACCTTGTACATACCACCTTCGTTGACATAGCTCACAGAGACGAAGTAGCGTGCCATGTCGCCACCACCGCTAAAGTCTACAAAACCACGATAGCTCGGTGCGCCCTTACGCAGCAACAGTTTCATCCAGTCGACATTCGGGAATATCTCGGGGTCGAGCTGATGCTCCAGCAGATAGAGGTCGGAGGCCGAATAGGGCACTTGCTTGCTGCGCGTGGCGAAGGCCTCGTTTTTCAATCTCGCATAGGTAAGGCCATCGACAAACTCCGGTGTTTGCGTGCGGGTGTTCCAAGAGTACTCACCCTTGACATTGACATGCGTCTTACCAATCTTTCCGTGCTTAGTATTAATGAGCAATACACCGTTGGCACCGCGCGAACCATAGATGGCCGTAGCCGAGGCATCCTTCAACACGGTGAAGCTCTCAATGTCCTCAGGAGCGATATCATCGAGGTTACGCTCGAAACCGTCCACCAGCACGAGTGCACTGGCACCGGCACCAAAGGTGGACACTCCACGAATCCAGAATTCAGACACGTTCTTGCCCGGCTGACCGGTGACCTGACGGGCGAACACACCTGGGACCACACCGGCGAAAGAGTTGGAGAGACTTCCGGTCGGAGTACGCAGATCCTCGGGGTTCACCGTGGTGACAGCTCCGGAGAGGGTAATCTTTTTCTGCACACCAGTACCGGTGACGACCACTTCGTCGACAACATTCTCCTTGAGTTCCTCTAGCTTGACATTGACCACCTTCTGATTTTTCAGCAGCACAGTCTTCGACTCCATTCCTATATAGGAGAATATGAGGTAGGAGTACTGAGGGGCCTTCATCTTATAATGTCCGTTGACATCGGTGATGGCATTGTAGCCCACCTTGTCGCGCACCGAGACGGTGACACCCACAAGAGGCTCGTTCTTCACATCGGTCACGGTACCCGTCACCTCCACAATATTGGCATTATCACTCTCGTTCTGCGCCATAGCCGTGAACAACGACACAGCCATGACCAGGAGTAGTAGGAAATATCTTTTCATGATGTCAGATTCTTTATTCGGTTGTGATATAGCGAATGGCATGGCTTCCATAGTCGCCCACGTAAATCATATCGTCAGTTTCGTCGTAGGTGATACCCTTTGGCTGCTCGAAACGGGCCTCGGTGAGCGGGTCACCGTCCACATATCCGTAGGTCTTTCCGTCGGAGTTGGGGTTACTGCGACCAGCCTTCAGCTTGCAGACTCCGTCGGGCGTGACACGCCAGATACAGTCGTTACTGGAGCACCCGCTAAAGATGAAGTCGTACTTGTCACCATCGGGACGCGGATGCTTCACGTAGTCCGGGTTGAGGACGAAGCAACCCGACCAGGGATTACTGACACGGGCATTGCCACCCACACCTTCCTTGAAGCCCGACTGGTCGGGACTTCCGCAAACAAGAACCGGCGTTTTGAGGAGATGCTTCTCGGCATCATAGTCGGCACGGAAGATACATCCGTTCTGCACTACCCATATATAGACGTACTTTTCGTCGGGATGCTTAATCATTCGCGTATGACCATTCCAGATGCTTGTCACCTGCGAGAGCGAGAACATCTTGGTCTGTCCGGCTGCCGGATCATCCACAAAGGGGATGAGACCCTTGTTATTCCCCATGCGGTAGATGGTGGCCTGTTCCCATGAACCATAGAACTTATCGCCGTTCTTCATCGACACCACGGCATAGGTACACTGAGCATAGCTGTAAGGACGCACCTTGCGGAAGCCCTCAGAACGAAGGGCATAGTACATGTTCGGAGCAGTGTAGTCGGAACCGTGACCGTTGTCGTCGGGCAGCAGCATCGTGTCGCCGTCGGCAGTGAAGGTGAACGACTGCAGACACTTATACTGCGAACGCGGGAAAAGACGCTTGACGTTTTTCTGGGTTAGATTAATCTGGTAGATACCGTCGTAATAGTTGGAAGAGAAGAGCAGACGGTCCTCCCCACTTCCTTCTTTATACTTGGGGTCAAAGAGCAGACAGTCGGAGGAAGCGAGAGAGGCTTTGCTGTAGTCGCCCTCCTGGAAACCGGCATTTCCCTTCTCGTCGACATTACGGAAGAGGGTGCCTACCACCGTGCGAGGCTGATACTGGAACAGGCTGTCGAAAGTAAAGCTCTGCAGTGTGTCGCCTTTTTGGTCTTGCACCTTAACGGTGACATCGCCGTTGTAGGAACGCTTCTGCACAATGGCGTAGATGCGCTGTCCGTCGCTGCCTATCACAGCAGCAGGCACACCGCCTACTGTGACGTGAATCTTGTCGGGATCGGTGCCGAAGTTGTCACCGGTAATGTAAATCCGGGTAGCGGCTGCTCCGGACTTAGGAGTAAAATCTGTAAACTTAACTGGTTTCCCTGGGTCGGCATAACTCATGGCAATCTCCGAGGTCGTGGTGTTGTCAGTACAACCCGCGGCCATGAGAAGAGCGCACAATGCCCCTCCCAGGATAAGATGTTGTCTTTTCATAAATGATTTATGTTTAAGGAATACTATTTCAGATAGTCTATGAAGTACGACCTGACAACAGGTGCACTACATACAATTTTTCGATGGCTGACCGATTGGACAGTGTTCTCTCATGTGGTGTTTTGCTTCATATTATTTTACCTTCCATGTTGTTTGTAGTCGTAGGTTTAATTTCGTTTGCAAAAATAAATATAAATTTTGCTATTAGCAACATAGTTGCGTTAAAAAATAATAACAGCACAAATTCTATAAAACTATTGCAGACGTAATAAGCCACGAATAAAGTTAAGAAAGAAAGATTATCAGACAGTATGCAGCCGGGTGCAATTATACAGTTCAAGTTCCGAAATAGGGTATTCAATTTGGTGTACCCAAATATCGTTATTTTTCAACAACCTTTTTCTTCCACAGAGCTACATGAATCTTCCAAATTGAAATCAGCATTCGTGCTGAGTGGACAGCCCTACCATTTTCAGATGGAAAAGGTAAAGGAAAATAGCGCTTGCGCGCATAAAATTTATGGCTGATCGCTTCAAATCAGTTTCTTCAAAGCGCATTGGGCAGAAGAATGATGCACCTATTATTTTATGCACCCATAGGTGCAATTTTACGCGACAGCGATTTTCGTCATGGACAGGCTTTGGCCCCGTAGGGATGAGGATTAATCTGCGGGATAGCCGTCGAGCTTGCTCGTAAGGCTATCCCACAGGTTGAGCCTCAGAGCTCCGCTGGGAGCGTAAGCCTGTCAATGATTTTCCATTACCATTTGAGCGAATAGTGACCAGCTTTGTCAAAGGTAGAACAACAAATTTCCCACGAGTTTGTATTCAAGAAGTCATTCAAAAAGTGGGCACAACAAATTGAACAACCTATTTCGGAAGTAAATTTCCCTTTGCAGGGTCAACCCTCTTCAACATTATATTGTGGCGTTGTAAAGATATTATAACTATACACGAAGAAGTTGGATAATAACATCTAAAGCAGAAAGTGACGGCCTCGGAGAGGTCGTGAGCATCTCGTCAGAGATGCAGATAACCCCAGCCGAGCGTAGCGAGCCTGGGGATAGCTACCCACTCAAACCAGTGTGACGGCCTCGGAGAGGTCGGGATATAGTTCTCCCCGGCCGAGCGAAGCGAGCCCGGGGCCACATGGGGGTATTTTCTCAGCCTCTTCGAGGCAGGAGGTTAGCTACGCTCTCGC
>OMVH01000101.1 GCA_900314365.1 uncultured Prevotella sp.
CACTCATATATATATAAGTTTGTCTTACAGAATTGCTTACCGATAACATTATAAACGAAGAAATCCAACAGACAAGGACTTCCAATATTGTCCTGAGGGTATCTCTTCATCCATATTTCCCACACATGTCGCCAAGCCTGGGCACACAGATAATCCATATAGGAATATTGGTTACAAAAGATATCCAGGAAACTCGACACAAGAGGTATAGCAGTTGCCAAAATGCCCGTTCTAAGAGCAACCTTAATTGTGTTCACATCGCTTGCAACATTTATTTTATCAAAATTGCTCACATTCTTCCAGATACCCGAGACAACCATGTCTCTAAGAGCCATGTCGGTCTTTTTCTCCCCATATCCAGCATTTGCTTTTGTTATCAAATCCTCGCGCAAAGCAAACAAGTCTCCATGATAATGGTCTATCAGATGATATGCCTTATTATCGCTATATTGCTCAGTCAACTTCAAAACAAAGTCAGCTATGTTTCTTGCGTACTTCGTTCGCTTATCGTTTTGCGACAATCTGTTTATTCCGATTGCACTCAAGAATCCTTCCGGATCGGACTTGATAAACAATTCATCAAATACAGTCGGGTCCTCTTTGTAAACGTTTACGAGTTGTTCAAAACTTATGGATTTTCTAAAGTCTTGATTGGCTGTAAGTAGACGTATCTTACAAATTTCTTCATCTTTTAGTCCACTCATTTCATACTCGCTGGAAACACTTGCGAAGGCTGTACCTTTGGTATTGACGCAAACCTCATGCAAGGCTTCTGCCACTTTTTCGCATTTAGATTCAACGATAGTACAACCAAGTATCTCCTTATAGTTCTGTTCCCAATACTTGTGAAAATCAGAAAAGTAATCAAAGGTGCTTCCTAATGCTTTAGTAGTACCAATGCCATCATAATTAGTATAGAGGAAATTGTTTATTTCCGTCACCACATCCCTAGCTTTGCTTATATTCCACAGAGTATCTGAACAAAGGCTACTTATCTTCTGGCAGAAATTGAAAAGTTCATCCATATCCTACAAAGTTTCTTTTATTGTCTGTACGAAATTACAGATTGTTGTCAAGTTATATATTTTGGGAATTGTATAAAATGCCTCTTGAAGCTTGTTCTTTGCAGTAAGCCATCCCTGACCGTCAGTTATCCACACGAATTCAAAGTTATCCAAAGAGTTTATCTTGGGAGCCAGTTCGGAATAAGCGCGAGCCACCTCATTCAATTTTGATCCTCCGCCACTGTAGAAGTTCACTTCGATTAAATAGGTCACGGAAGTGGTTGAAACCACAAAATCAAAGCGCTTCTTGTCTTTACCAAGAATAGCCAATTCAGGATACGCTGTCGAGCATACCTCCTGCTTGAAATCTATTCCATTTTTTAGGAAAACAGAAGATACGCGATGCTCCATTAAATGTCCACTTCTGTTCTTACGAGCATTAGTATCAAGTCCTACTTCAACACCGAAGACATAATCAACGAGATTGGAAACCGACTTTGTTTGAAATAACTCCTGCAATCCGGTCTCCTTTATATAAGTAAGAACACCTTCTGGAGAATTGAAGAAATGTTCTATAAGGTGCAATTCGCCATTTTCATCAATGACTTTCTTTCTGTCTCCTTTTCTCACAGCTATGAGAATGTCCAAGACCTGAAATACGTTTGGGTTTTCGTTCCAAAGTCTATGAACAGCAGCTTCTATATCGCACTGTCCTATCAAGTAGTTTAGCTGATTCAACTTGATGGCAACCCTTTCGACATTATCTTTTATCTTAGTAAAATCGCAGAAGAAATCCAACGTAGCATTAGTTTCTTTCAACTGAGAAAGAAACACTTCAAATTCTTGGTTAGTATGCGCATTCATCATATTGCTTTCAGAAATAGAGAGTTGGATATTTCGTAATCATTATGAATGAGCAGCTCTGTAAGTTTACCACGTTTAGAAGCATTTGCATTGATAGAGCGCGATGCATAGACACGCTCTATTAGATAATTCTGATACAATTCCTCCAAGAAAACATCATTAGGATTTTTCGCGCTACAATCTGAATTGCTCAACATCCACAAAGCCCCAGCTTCACTTATGCAATTGCAGAACTCAGCCAACCGTTTCTGATCTTCATCCGTGAAATCTCCTTTTGCATATGCTGTGAAGCTTGATGTCTGTGTAAGGGGACGATAAGGCGGGTCAAAATAGAAGAAGTTGAGCATCTGTGGATTCAAATAGGCATCCATAGCGGCAAAGTCGCCTGAAACGATATCCACGTCGCAAATATTCAGCACAGCACTATCAGCAAGTATCGTATCTGTATGGCATATCACAGGATGAGTATAACTGCCTATGGGGACGTTAAACTCACCACGACTGTTCACGCGGTAAAGACCATTAAAACAGGTCTTATTCAGGAATATCAAATGCACTGTATTACGGACATCGTCATCACGATGCTGATTAAACCGGGTGCGCACCTCAAGATAATAGCTCTTTCGAGCTTCATCCCCATCAAGCGAACAATATTCACGCTCTATCTTCTTCAACCCGCTAATAAGCTGCTAGGGATGATCCCTCACAGTCTGATATGCCTTTATCAAATCGACATTGATATCATTGAAAATCACCTTTCTAATATTACGAAATTTACAAAGCATATGGAAGAGCATGGCACCTCCTCCTACGAAAGGCTCTATATAGGTAAAATCCTCTGTATAAAGGCGAGTGGGCAAAAACGCATCCAACTGGCCGAGAAGCTTTCCTTTGCCTCCGGCCCATTTTACAAAAGGCTTACTGTCTGATATTTTGTACATTTGTTCTTAGTCTATCGTGATGACAAGGAACAGTCATCTCATACAAAGTTATGATCCTTTCCGCAAAAAGATTTGGAAAGATCATAGTTTAAACCAAGTGATCAGATTTTAAGATTCTAATCACATGACCAAGAATGAAAAACATCAGCAAAAAGCGAATCAAGTGAGTGACGAATCTATAATAAAAAAAGTCCTTCGCTTTGTAGCCAAAATCCAAGCTACATAGCGAAAGACCTTATTGTTGCGAATTCCTTAGAAGCCCCTACCTTATTTCACGCTCTGACAGACGCCGCGGAAGTAGCCCACGCTCTCAGCAATGCCCAGGAACGGGTCCTTCATGTCCTTTTCGTATTCAAGACTGCAGGATCCAGTGTAATGAATCTTGCGCAGAATCTTCACAAACCTTTGGAAGTCAATTCGGCCACGACCGAGCTCTATGGCATGGTCGGCCTTCGTATTGCCCGTAACATCCTTCATGTGGATATCGAACACACGCGAACGATAGCGCTGCAAGTCCTGCAAGGGATCCTGATTGTAGCGTAGGTCGTGCCCGATATCAAGGCATATTCCCATGCGACTGTCTCTGTCCTTGATTCGGTTCCAAATATCAGTAGCCGAAGGATAAAGGTTCATGTCGGGTCCATGAAGATGAATGGCCAGTCTGATACCCGTCTCTTTCACCTTATTCTCTGTGTAGTCGAGCAAGTCATAGTTAGGCACACCGACGATAAGGTTTACCCCTACCCTCTGGGCATAGGCGAAGGCACGGTCGACTTCTGCTTGCGACTTCATATAAATAGGTCCTACAGCATAGCCTGTCACACCATGATCGGCAAGCTTCTTCTTGAAAGCGGCTATCGTCTGTGCATCGGCATTGAGAGGCAGATGAAAGTCCTTGATGCAAAGATAGTGGACCCCGAGGCGCTGCATCACAGCGAGGGTCTTGTCAATGTCAAAATGTACAAAGGTATACCCGGCCATACCTAAATGGAAACTGTCTTCCTTGGGTGCTGGCTTCATGTAGGGGGTCTTGGTCTGGGCCTGAAGCTCGGGCAAGACCGCAAAGATGAACAATAGTGCAAATAATAGTTTTCTCATAGCGCGGTTTTTGTTATTGCATGCAAAGTTAGCACTTTCTTGATTATTGTCAAAAGAACTTCGTCTTTTTTCTGTCAAGGAAATTATTATTATTTTATGAGATAAGACTACATCGAAGCACTCTTAGTACCTTCATAGTAATGTCCACTGCAGGGTGCGGCCCTTGTGGATATTTAAGGATGGCCCCATACCCAGACTGTCCAAAGCCTATGGTGATGCACATGCTCTGAGTGGATGTGCAGCAGCGAAAATTTCGGGTTCTTCCGCTTTTCTCGTTGGTAGAGCCTAATACTACTCGGTCTTTACCGTC
>OMVH01000026.1 GCA_900314365.1 uncultured Prevotella sp.
CCAGCTGTGTGGGTTTCGTCCATGTTGTCGGGCCAGGGCCATGGCGTCGCGGATATGCCAGTAACCTCCGTTGTAGGAGGCAAGGACGAAGTTCTGCCGTTCCAGAGGGTCACCGATGTCGCTGAATCTTCCGCTTAGTTGAGCGATATATTTGGTTGCTGCCGCAATGTTCATCTCTGCATTCGTGAGCTGAGAGGCGTCCAGACCGAGGTGGTCGGCGGTGGAAGGCATTATCTGCATGAGTCCGCGTGCCCCCGCCCAGGATTTGGCTTCAGGGTCGAAGCACGATTCCTGGTAGCTTTGCGCGGCCAGTAACCGCCAGTCCCACCGGGCAACGGGAGCGTACATCTTGAAGTAGCGGTCGTAGCGCGAGATGACTCCTCCGGCGCGGTCGAGCATGGGAGAGTAGACATGTCGCTCAATGCTTCGCGAGGAGAGCAGAAATGACTCCTCGCGCTTCACGCGTTGTGCCATGTCGGGACGGAACCATCGGCTCAGTGTGTCGGCCAGCTCGCTGTTGCCGCTTCTGACGGCCCACTGGGTCCCGCGTTTCCCGTCGTAGGCTCCGCAGTAGTCCAGTCCCTTTATTCCCTTGGGCAATTGGAAAGCTATGAGGTCGGCGTCGCCATTGCGCAGCCGGTTGAGCATCTCCGTCGTGTCGCGACAGACATCCACGCGTACGGCCACGCCAATCTGCTTGGCGAACTGTTCGCAAAGCAGGTATTGCAGTCCCATGCCATGGCCGTGATAGTCGTAGTAAGTTTCAGGACCCGAGATAGTGAGCACGATGAGCTCGCCCTCATCCTGGATGTCGCCTAATGAGAATGTTGCAGAGCTCTGTGTCGTGTCAGCGCCAATGACCGTACCCCAAGGCGTGGTCTGTACTTGCTTCTTCTGACATGAGGCAAGAGCTATGAGGAGTATGGAAATGAGTAAGTAGCGTTTCATATCCGATAAAATCGCCACAAAGTTACGCTTTTATTTGCAATTATCGATTAAATGGCTTATTTTTGCACGCGATAAATGCGAATTATTAAGGAAGAAAGATGTTCAGAATAGCAATCCAGTCAAAAGGCCGTCTCTTCGACGACTGCATGAATCTCCTCTCCGAAGCGGGTGTCAAGATAGGCGGAGCCAAGCGCACACTGCTCGTGGAATCATCAAATTTCCCTCTCGAAGTGCTTTATCTGCGCGACGACGATATCCCTCAGAGTGTGGCTCTCGGTGTGGCCGATGCCGGAATCGTAGGAGAGAATGAGCTTCAGGAGCGCGGAGAGGACGTAAGCGTGGAAGCGCGTTTAGGCTTCAGCCGATGCCGTCTTTCGTTGGCTATACCCAAGACAGCCGACTATGACGGACTTTCGTGGTTCAACGGTAAGAAGATAGCCACATCGTATCCCAATATTCTTCGCCGCTATCTTGACAGCCATCATGTGAAGGCCGACATACATGTCATCACAGGCAGTGTGGAGATAAGTCCGGGCATAGGTCTGGCTGATGCCATCTTCGACATCGTGAGCAGCGGCTCCACCCTGGTGAGCAACAATCTCCGTGAGGCTGAGGTCGTGATGAAGAGTGAGGCTCTTCTCATTGCCAGGCCTAATCTTCCGGAGGAGAAGAGACGTGTGCTTGAGGAGCTCAAGTTCCGTTTCGAGGCTGTCAGGTCGGCTGAGGACAAGAAATATGTGATGATGAATGTGCCCAAGGATAAAATCGACGCCATCACAGCAGTGCTGCCTGGCATCAAGAGTCCCACCGTGATACCTCTGGCCGACGAAGCCTGGTGCTCCGTCCATACTGTGCTTGATGAGAAGCGGTTTTGGGAGATTATTGGCAAACTCAGGGAACTGGGAGCACAGGGCATACTCGTGACTCAGATAGAGAAAATGATACTTTAACAGACGATGAACATCATACGATATCCAGACAAAAGCGAGTGGGAGAGGCTTTCGGAGCGCCCTCAGCTCGACACTGACAAACTCAACTCAACGGTTGCCGCTATTCTTGGCGACGTGCGCCATAACGGCGACGATGCCGTCAGGCGTTATGAGAGACAGTTCGACCATGCGACATTAGACAGTTTGGCTGTGACTTCGGAGGAGGTCGACGAAGCGCTGAAGGCCGTGGGCTCCGATCTCCTCGATGCCATGCGCCTTGCCCATGCCGACATTGCCAAGTTTCATTCGGCTCAGAAGTTCGAGGGTACAAAAGTGGAGACGGCACCGGGAGTGGTGTGTTGGCAAAAGAGCGTGCCCATTGAGAAAGTAGGCCTCTATATTCCCGGTGGTACCGCCCCGCTCTTCTCCACCGTTCTCATGCTCGCTACGCCTGCTGTCATTGCCGGTTGCAAGGAGATAGTGCTCTGTACACCGCCCAACCGTGAGGGTAAGGTTGCGCCCGTCATCCTTGCCGCAGCTACGGTAGCCGGAGTGAAGAGAGTGTTCAAAGCCGGTGGCGTGCAAGCCATTGCAGCCCTTGCTTATGGCACGCAGACCGTGCCAAAGGTCTACAAGATATTCGGCCCTGGCAATCAATACGTCATGGCAGCCAAGCAGCAGGTGAGTCTGCGCGACGTGGCCATCGATATGCCGGCAGGACCGTCGGAGGTGTGCGTGGTGGCCGACGAGACGTGCAATTCCGTCTTTGTCGCTGCCGACCTGCTGTCGCAAGCTGAGCATGGCATAGACTCGCAGGTGATGCTTGTCACGACGTCAGAGGAAAAATTGCAGGAAATAAAAGAGCAGATAGTTGCGCAGTTGGAGCAACTGCCACGGCGCGAGATAGCTGCTAAAGCACTTGAGAGTTCGCACCTTGTCCTGGTGAAAGATATCGACGAGGCTATTGGACTGAGTAATGTCTACGCACCCGAGCACCTCATACTGGCCACAAAAGACTGTGAGGATCTTGCTCTGAGAGTGGTCAATGCCGGAAGTGTATTCCTCGGGAACTACTCCTGCGAGAGCGCTGGCGACTATGCCAGCGGTACTAATCACACTTTGCCCACTCATGGTTATGCACGGGCTTACAACGGTGTAAACCTTGACAGTTTCTGCCGTAAGCTCACTTTCCAGCATATCTCGGCCGAGGGAGTGAAGTCGATAGGTCCGGCTGTGGAGCTGATGGCTCGGGCTGAGCATCTCGATGCGCATGCAAGGGCTATGCAGGTGAGACTCAACAGTCTGAAGCCCGGCATTAAAGAAGAGAGTTGAAGCAGGCGAAGAAACTTCGTCTGGAAATACCAATGCCGGTTGCCTCCGATGTGGCTGCCGGCTCATAAAGTGAAGGAGATTTAGCTATGGATATGTCACTTGTCAGACCGAATATCGCCAGACTGACACCCTACAGTTGCGCTCGTAATGAGTACAGCGGTACGAAGGTGAATGCTCTGCTCGATGCCAACGAGAACCCTTACAATCGTCCGTTCAACCGCTATCCCGACCCTCTGCAACGTGAGCTGAAAGCACGTATCGCAGAAGTGAAGGGTGTTCCGGCCCAAAATATCTTTCTTGGCAACGGCAGCGATGAGGCCATCGACCTCTGTTATCGTGTTTTTTGTCAGCCGGGTATTGATAATGTGGTGGCCATAGAGCCTACCTACGGGATGTATAAGGTGTGTGCTGACATCAATGGTGTTGATTACAGGCCGGTGCTGCTTGACGACCATTTCCAGATTAGTGCCGGACGACTCCTCGAGCGTTGCGATGCCCATACGAAACTGATCTGGATTTGCAGTCCTAATAATCCCACGGGAAATAATATCAACCGAGAAGAGATTGTCAAGGTGCTTGACAATTTCCATGGCATGGTAGTTGTGGATGAGGCTTACAGCGACTTCTCCTCAAAGGTTCCTTTGCGTCAGGAAGCGGCAGGCAGAGGCAACCTTATCGTGCTCAATACTATGAGCAAGGCATGGGGATGTGCTGCCATCCGGCTTGGAATGGCTTTTGCCGAGGAGCCTGTTATCGAGCTTTTCAACAAGGTGAAGTATCCCTACAACATCAATCTGCTCACGCAGCAGAAAGCGCTCGAAATGCTTGCCGATCCCTTCGAAATGGACAAATGGGTTAGAACGATATTGCTGGAGCGGGGACGGCTCATGCAGGCCTTTGCCGACCTGCCGCAGTGTGAGCGCGTTTTCCCCACGGATGCTAACTTCTTCCTCGCCCGCATGAAAGATGCGCAGGCGAGCTACGACTATCTCATTGGAAAGGGAGTCATCGTGAGAAACCGGACGCGGGTGAGCCTTTGCCACAATTGCCTGCGCATCACCGTGGGCTCGAAGGGCGAGAATGCCACACTGTTGGCAGCGCTCAGGCAGCAACGCTGATAGGACTGAAACTGTTTAAATGCATCAAGGCCCCGCAACAAGAGTGCTGCGGGGCCTTGACGTAAAATAAGATTAGAATGGCAGGTCGTCGCCAGAACCACCTTCGTTGACAGAGCCACCCTCGTCGGCAGGTGGGAATGGAGCAGGCTGTGGAGCGGCTGCCGGTTGGGCCGGAGCTGACTGTGGCGCAGCCGGGGGCACCTGCGTCTGGGCTACTTGCTCGGCTGTCAGCTTGCTTACAGCGAAGGCACGGATATTGTTGAACCAACGGCCATTGTACTCGTGGGCGTCGATATCGAATTGCACGTCAATCTCGTCGCCTATCTGGATGTTGAATTGCCTCAGGCGGTCGGCACCAAAAACGTCGAACACCATTTTGTGAGGATACTGCTCATGGGTCTCAATGACAAAACTTTGGGCCTTCCATTCTGAACCCGTGCGGGAGGAGACACCGCCTCTCTCTGGGAGCACGGCTATTACTTTACCTTGTAATTCCATTTATTACTTCTTTGTTAGTGTGTTTGTTTTCTTGCGATGCGAAATTAGTAAATTTGTAGAGAATAAAAAACTTTTAGCTCTCTTTTTTTTGCTCTAACGATGTTATTTTGTATTTTTGCGCTTACAATGATGTGAAGTCAAACTCATAACAATAAAACTAATGAAATTTACTATTTCGAGCAGTACGCTTAATAACCGCCTGCAAACTTTGTCGAAAGTCATTAGCAGCAAGAATTCTCTTGCAATACTTGACTGCTTCCTATTCGATGTCAGTGGTAATCAACTGAACATTACGGCAAGCGACAACGAGAATGTCATGAAGACGACAGTTACGCTTGACGAGGTTGAAGGCGAGGGCAGTTTCTGCGTGCCCAACCGTACCATACTCGACGCCATGAAGGAGCTTGCCGACCAACCGCTCTATTTCGACGTCAATACAGAGGATTTCTCTATAAAGATTGGTTATCAGAATGGTGTCTACAATTTCACGGCCCAAAGTGCTGACGCTTATCCCAGAATCCAGTCCGTGTCTGATGGGGTCACCGTTATCACCATTGATGCCAGCGCGCTTAACGACTGCATTTCGCGGTCACTCTTTGCCACTGCACAGGACGAGTTACGGCCGGTGATGAACGGGCTCTATTTCGACCTCACCCCCGAGTATCTTGCCATAGTAGCCAGCGACGGTCATAAGTTAGTGCGTAATCGCAACTTTAACATAAAGAGCGAAGTGCCTTCATCCTTTGTCATGCCGAAGAAGCCTGCTTCGTTGCTGCGGACAGTTCTCACAAAGGACAGCGGCGACGTGGTCATCAAGTTCGACTCGCGAAGTGCTGAGATTCGTTATCAGGATGGGGTTCTCTCATGCAGGCTCATCGAAGGTAAATATCCTAACTACAACTCAGTGATTCCTGAGGACAACCCATGCCAGCTAACTGCCGACAGATTGTCTTTGCTCGGAGCTATCCGTCGTGTGTTGCCTTTCGCTACTGTCAGCACGCAGCTCATCAGGTTCCACATTGTCAGCGGTGGCGTGGAGATTTCATCCGAAGACCTTGAGTTCAACACCAGTGCCAAGGAATCGGTCAACTGTGAGTATCAGGGACAGCCCATGGACATCGGATTCAAGGGCAGTGCGCTCACCGAGATATTCTCTAACCTCAGCAGCGATGAGGTGACAATCATGCTTGCCGACCCCAGTCGTCCAGGTGTGGTGAAGCCTTCAATGCAGCCTGAGGGAGGAGACGTGCTCATGCTCATCATGCCGATGCTGCTCAATGATTAAGAGGGAGGCAGCTGAAAAATGAAACTCAACTTGAAAAAGCCCCTGATAGTCTTCGATTTGGAGGCTACGGGGCTTGACCTTGTCAATGACAGGGTGATTCAAATATCTTATATAAAGGTATGGCCCGACGGGCGTGAGGAACGGGGAAACGAACTGGTCAATCCCGGGAAGGCTATTCCCAAGGAAGTGACGGAGCTTACGGGCATCAGCGATGCCGATGTTGCAGACAAACCTTCGTTCAAGGAACTCGCGCCTAAACTCAGTGCCTGCTTCCAAGGGTGTGATTTCGCCGGATTCAATTCCAACCATTTCGATGTGCCCATGCTTGCAGAGGAGTTTCTCCGTGCGGGTATCGACTTCGATTTCTCGAAATGCAGGCTCATCGACGCTCAAACAATCTTCCATAAGATGGAGCGACGCAATCTTGCCGCGGCCTATAAGTTCTATTGTGGCCATAAGATGGAGGAAGACTTTGAGGCGCATCGGGCCGACCAGGACACCGAGGCAACCTATAGGGTGCTTCAGGGCGAGCTTGACAAGTACGACCCCGAAAAAGCTGAGGAGCCCGACAGAGCTTTGCCCAACGACATGGACGTTTTGGCAGAGTTCTCGAAGACGAACGAGAATGTCGATTTTGCAGGGCGGATAGTGTGGAAGAACCTTACTGACGGTAAGGGACACGATGTCCTTGGTCCCGACGGTAGGCCCAAGAAGCAGGAGGTGTTCAATTTTGGAAAATACAAGGGCTGGGGCGTAGCAGATGTGTTGCGTCGCGATCCGGGCTACTACAGTTGGATGCTCGCTTCTGATTTTACGCAGAACACAAAGCAAGTACTCACGCGGATACGTCTGAGGGAGTTTAACAACCATAAGTAAATGCATGCTGAATAAGGTAGTAACTTTAGCCGTTGGCTTCTTGTTGGCCTGCCACACCATCAGCGTGGAAGCACAGGAACTCAATGCGAAGATTAAGGTGAACCACTCACAGGTGCAGGGCACTGACGCCAGTGTCTTTAAGGACCTGGAGGATAATCTGATGCGCTTTGTAAACCAAAGGCAGTGGACGAACCTCCAGTTCCGTAAGAACGAGCGTATTGCCTGTACTTTCAATATTACCGTGACCAAGTACGACCAGTCGTCAAATAGGTTCACGGCGAAATGTCTTGTGCAGTCGTCACGTCCGGTCTATGGTTCAACCTATAGTTCTACCTTGTACAGTAATACTGACAACGACTTTAATTTCGACTACGCCCAGTTCGATCAGCTTGAGTACAGCGACGAGAATGTAGACAATCAGTTGACGGCTCTCTTTGCGTATTATGCTTATCTTATCATTGGCATGGACTTGGATTCCTTTTCGCTCAATGGGGGGCAGGACGTGTTGCAGCGCTGCATGAACCTTGTCAACAATGCGCAGAATCTGAGCTTCACCGGCTGGAAATCCTTCGACAATGACCGCAACCGTTTCGCTATCATCAACGATTATCTTGATGGTGGCCTGGCCTCGTTCCGCAAGTTGCAATACGACTATTATCGCAATGGCCTCGACCAGATGTCGACCAATGCGGAGCGCGGACGTACCAACATTACAACGGCCATTGAAGAAGATTTGAAGAAGTGCCATGAGGACAAGCCTCTCAGTCAGCTTCCGCTTATTTGGACAGACTACAAGCGTGACGAGTTGGCCGGTATCTATCAAGGCAAAGGAACGCCCAAGGAAAAAGAGTCGGTGAGTCAAATCTTGTTTAGTATCAATGCGGCACAAAGTAATGCCTGGAACAAAATAAAGGAATGAGTGCAATGGCTCGCCGTCAAGCATGAGTGATGCTTTGTCAGTGGACATCGAAAGTGCTTTCCGCGTACAGCCCATGGACGTTCCTTGCTCTTGAACATATAAAAAGTTATGCTTAGACAACTCTTCATTAAAGACTTCACAATCATTGATGAGCTCCATATCGACTTTCATCCTGGATTCTCTGTCATCACAGGTGAGACAGGAGCGGGAAAGAGTATTATTCTCGGTGCTATCGGATTATTGTTAGGACGTCGTGCTGACTCTGCAATGGTTAGGCAGGGGGCGAAGAAGTGTGTCATTGAGGCTCATTTCTCGCTTCATGCTGAGCGGGCGCAGTCATCGACGGCTGAGCGGTTGACAGAGGTGTTTGATGATAATGAAATCGACTTCGATGCCGACGACACAATTGTGCGGCGGGAAATCAGCAACAACGGAAAGAGTCGTGCCTTTATCAACGACTCTCCTGTGCAGCTTTCCTTGCTCAAGGAGCTTGGAGGTCTTTTGCTGGATGTTCATTCACAACATCAGAACCTCTTGCTCAATCAGTCTGACTTCCAATTGCAAGTGGTGGATATCATAGCCCGTGACGCTGAGAAGCTTGCCGAGTATCGTAAGGCCTACGGTGCCTGGAAAGAGGCTAAGAAGTCGCTTGATGACTTCAGAAAACGTTTGGAACAGACTCGTGCCAACGAGGAGTTCGTGCGTTATCAGTACAAAGAGCTCTCGGAAGCCCAGTTGCGGGACGGTGAACAGGAGGAAGTGGAGACGTCGGTGGCAGCCCTTTCGCATGCTGAAGAAATAAAGTCGGCCCTATTCAGTGCTGATACTTTACTAAGTGGCGAAGAAGGTGGTATTACGGGGAAACTACAAGAGGTTGCCTCCGCACTTCATTCCATCGAGAATGTCTATCCCCAGGTAAAGGATTTGGCACAGCGGTTGGACAGCAGTGAAATAGAGGTGAGCGATATAGCCTCCGAGGTGAGCCGGGATGTGGAGAGTGTGGACTTTGATCCGGCTCAGCTCGACGAGCTCAATACGCGCCTTGATCTTATTTACAGTCTAGAAAAAAAGTACCACTGTGACAATGTCTTCGGACTTCTGCAGATGCAGGAACAACTGGGCAAGGAGCTCGAAGGGATAGACAGCAGTGACGAGGAGACAAAAGAGCTTGAACAGCGAGTGGCTTCTACGGAGAAAGCTTGCCACGATGTCGCTGACGTACTTACTGGGTTGCGGAAGCAAGCAGCAGCGGAGATTGAGCGTGAACTGAAGGAACGTCTTGTACCTTTAGGCATTCCAAACGTCAGGTTTACTGTTGATATTAAGCCCTCTGAGCTCACGGCCGATGGTGCCGACAGCGTGAATTTCCTCTTCTCTGCTAATAAGGGTACTCCCCTGCAGCCTATCAGTGAAGTCGCTTCAGGAGGAGAGATAGCCCGAGTCATGCTCTCTGTCAAAGCCATGATAAGTGGCGCTGTCAGCCTGCCTACCATTATTTTTGATGAGATTGATACGGGGGTGAGCGGAAGGATAGCCGAACAGATGGCACGTATAATGCTTGAGATGGGGCGCGACGGGCGCCAGGTCATAAGTATCACGCACCTTCCTCAGATTGCCGCTTTTGGTCAGTATCACTACCGTGTCAGTAAGCATGACACGTCGGAGGGAACCATCAGTCGTATGGTGGAGTTGTCGTCCGACGAGCGTATTAAAGAGATTGCCCAGATGCTTAGTGGCTCTGATGTCACGGAGGCTGCACTTGAGAATGCTCGCGAATTGCTAAACAAAAACAGACTTTCGAATTAATTAATAAGAGTTTAAGAAGTGTGGCCGCGCGACATAGTGGCTACCAGAGAACAAAATGATGAAAAGAATCTATTCTTCCTTTACAGAAGTCCTGATGACGGTCCTGAATCCGTCCATCCATAGTTCCTACAATCTCAAGCCTGTTGCTGTATGCGCTTCAGGCTTGAAGTTTGTTCCCCTTCATGGTCAACAGCTGATGCTTGCTGTCTTGTTTGTACTTAGCGGATCGTTGAAGATTTCAGCTCAGCCCGCGCCTGTGAAGCAGGCAGCCAAGTCGGTGTTCTCGCTTACAACCTTTTCAAAAGGAGAGCTGAAGGCCACGTCGCGTGGTGTCTTCGTCTCGCAGAATGGTGATGCCGTCAGTCCTTGGACTCCTTTTGTGGGTGCTGACAGTGCTGTTATCGTTGATGCAGAGGGACACAGCTACAATGTTGAGACGATGATAGGCTGCAATGAGCTTTATGATGTTTGCAAGTTCCATGTGAATGCCAGAACTTCCGCTGCCAAACTCTCCTCTCAGCAATTGCCTGTTGGCACTGATGTGTGGGCGTTAGGCTATGCTGTGGGAAAGGTTGTGACAAAGCCTCTCAAAGTGAGTCGTGTTGAGAAATTCATGGAGAAGTACTCCTACTATGTGTTCAAGGCTGTGCCTGCCGATAACGAGCAGGCCTGTCCTGTAGCCGACAAGAATGGTCAGGTGCTGGGTCTGTGGGAGAAACTCAGCACGTCGGAGACAGAAAGCTACTCTGCCGATGTGCGCTT
The DNA here is from genome assembly GCA_900314365.1 of uncultured Prevotella sp. Taxonomy (GTDB): domain Bacteria; phylum Bacteroidota; class Bacteroidia; order Bacteroidales; family Bacteroidaceae; genus Prevotella. The sequence goes on from OMVH01000026.1 coordinate 10,474, forward strand.
CCCCGTATCGTTTGAGGCCGGGGGCCTCTCCATCAATGAGCCAGCGTTGCGCCAGACCGGCATTCGAGTTCAATTGCCAAGTGACAGGAAGTCGGCCTACTTGGCTTTAATGGTATCGGGCCAGCAGAGTACGCCACGTAACTACGAGGCTCATATCCATGACTTTATTTCAATGTTCCCCGATGCTGTCGACGGCTACTCTTCTTTGGCGCAATGGCAGCTGTCGAACAATAGGCTCACTGATGCTGATGCTACGATGAAGGAGGCTATGAAGAAGGTGCCCAATAAGGATGAAGTGCACTACGAGTATTCCCGTCTGATGATGAGGCAGCAAATCTATGCTCCCGATTCTACTTTCACACTCTGGAGTCTCGATAAGGCACTTGAGGAAGCGCAGGAGGCTTATAAGCTCAAACCACAGCCAGCATATCTCCATCAGCAGGCTCAGATTCTCTATACGAAGGGTGACTTCAAACAAGCGCTCAATCTTTACACTGACCTTCTGAAGACTGATACCCGCGGCAGTGAGCTGTATTTCGAGATTGCACAGTGCAAGACACAGCTCAAGGCCCCGCAGACCGAGGTGCTACAGGCTCTCGACAGTGCGGTGGCGTTATGTCCGCGCCCGTTGACCAACATCTCGGCTCCTTATTTTCTTGCACGTGGCAGTCTGCTTTCCGAAATGAAGCAGTACCGTAACGCCCTAAAAGACTTCAATCAGTATGACACGCTAATGCTTGGCAGAGCAACGGCCGACTTCTATGAGATGCGATTCAAGGTAGAGGTTGAGGTACGTCAGTATCAGCAGGCTCTCAATGATATAGCCCACGCCATTTATCTGAATCCGCGTGAGCCCGTCTATCTTGCAGAGATGGCCTCACTCGAGCTTCGTGTCAGCCGCTTTGAGGATGCCGTGAAGACAGCCGACCTCTGTTTACAACTGGAGCCGAAGTCCACGGATGCTTATATTATCAAAGGCTTAGCACTCATTGAGTTGAAGAAGAAGGACGAGGGGATTGAGGCCTTGCAGAAGGCTCAGGAACTTGGTGATGCGAGAGCGGAAGGCTACATCAAGAAATATAAGTAACAGCCTTTAGCACACAGCACTTTTCAATAAGGAAAAAGTCTGTAGTAGTATTGACACATTAAAAGGCTAAATCTCTTTTGCGGGATTTAGCCTTTTTGTTTTGATGACCTCAGTCTGGTAAGGGGTTTGCTTTATCGGAGGTGTGCTGTACAGTGGTTAGGCATAACGATCAATTCCTTTCAGTTGTCCCTTACCTTCATTTCAAGTTTACCTGCATAGCTGATGGTGAGGTTGATGTTGTAGCTCATCTGGCTGTCAGGCATAGCGAGCACAGCATAGAAATGTACTCCGTCCGCGCTGGCATGCTCAATGATGATGTCGCTCAGCACACTGCTTTCCAAGAAGTCGGATGGTACGTAGCGTGAGAAATCGCGTTTGTGGAAGTCGCGCGAGAAGAGCCGGGTGTTACCTTTGTAGACGTTCACATTGATGATATTGTCGTGATAGACATTGTCCACTTCCACACCATCATCATTATAGGTAGCCTTTATCACCTTAAAGGAGGTGGGATTCACCTGGACATAGCAGTGGTAGGAATCGTTGCCGAACATCACCACCGAGTCACGTTTGATGAGCTTGTTTTGGTTGAGAGCCACAGGACGTTTGTGGGTGAAGAGCAACAGATCGCTCTTGTTTTCACTCTTCACTAACTTTACGATGTCGCCCGTTTGGTTGCGGAACTCGAAGAGATGGGGAGCTTGTTTGACGATGGGATATTTCATGTCGTTGGCACCGTGAAGCACCAGTGTGTCATGAATAATTTGGAAGTACACAGGTTGGCTTGTGGAGTCGGGGTAGAAGATGGTGTCGCCTTTGGCCATAAAAGCCACGCTTTCCTCATCATCGTTCACCCACACTCCTTGCAGCATCTGCTTGGCGGCATTATCTTCCCTCACGGCGCCCGATTGGGAGCCAGCTTTCTTGCATGATGCCAAGGCCAATATGGCTAAGAATACGATTATAATGTTCGTTCTCATATCTTTGGTTATATGTAGACTGTTGGTCTGAGAATATTTAAGCTCAGCTAATGCGGTTGCTGTTTGGTTGTGTAGACGTAGTTGAACCGTCCTCCAGGAGCGGTATCGCCATTGACATAGAAGTCCATGATGTCGCCCTCCTTCTGCATGTTGTCATTCCATTTGAATTCTATGTCGACATCGCCATGCCCTATGCCGAGACAATCCCGCGGTATTGCGATGGCGAGTTGAGAACCCTGTGTGTAGAATCTCACCCTTGCGGCTTCCTGCCACATCCAGATGCCTTGTACATTTCGTTCGAGTACAGCCTTGCGACTCCTCGGACTCACACGGTTGACAACGAAGTCATAGCCGTTCCATCCCGTAGTCTTGTTGCGGTCGGTGTCGATGAATAGTTGCATCCAGTGCGGACCGTCAGGAGTTGTAAGCCTTCCGGCAGTCTCCACATAGAAGTAGATGTAGTCCTTGTCGCGTGCCACCTTTGCTCCGACGATGTCGTTGCGTCCGGAATTGTTCACGTAGTGTCTGTCGAAATAGCCTCTGGCGTTGCGATGTTCCGTGTTGCCTTTATAGGATGCGAAGTATGGGCTGACTTCGTCCCAGTCGCTAAACTTTCTCAAGTTGATACTTCTGGGTCCGCTTGTGGCCGGTGGCTGGCTCATGCCCTTGAACTTTCTCACTTTGTCCACGAGTTGCAGGTAGTACACGTCGCCCCGGTCACCCCAGCCTTTGTTTGGCTCGATGTCGCGACTGTGGTCCCAGTCAAACTCATCGACAAACGAGAAGGGAATCCCATTCCAACTGTCTTTGGGTAGCCACATCCCGGCTGTGTATTCGTTCCATCCGGTCACGAAAACTAATTCGGGGTCAATCTCGAAAGCTCTGTCCCACTGTTCCTCGAAATTCCATCCATAGAGATAGCCTTCGCATCTTGGGTCGAAACCCTTGCGCACGGAGAAGCTGCGTCCATAGGAATCCTTCACATTGAAGGCGCCGCAATGCCCCTTCCGTTCTGGACTCGTGTTTTGCGAAACTCCTACTGGCACTTCTTCAAACATGGCTTTTCCGTCTGTGCTGTCACTTTTCACGTATCCGTGCTGCGGGTAAACTTCCAGCCATCCCCATTGGTCGTTGCGCGAAGGACCGTTTACATAGTCTGGTTGTGGTGCGCGGAAAGTAAAGAAGGAAGCTATCTCTCTGTCGGTTGTGTCGTTAGGGTCAAGCATGTCGGGGTAGGCGAGGATGCAGGGCTTTCCTTTCCACATGAACCACAGATTCTTGTATCTTCCGGGCTTATAGACATCTCTGTAGAGCTGTCTGAGCGAAGTATGTGCGTCGTGGGAGGCACCGAAAGGCAGGAAGAAAGCAATCTTGGGCGTTCTCACCCCGTCGGCCTGAGCCTTGGTCCATGTTGCCATGAGGGTCTCATAGGAGTCTTGCCAGGTGAGGGTGCCGTTGGTGCAGTCGAAGAATACTGCATCGATACCGGCATCGGCCAGCATCTCCGCATGTTTGCGGAGCACCCATGGGTCGGTTGTCTGGTAATAGCCTAAAAGAGGTTCTTCCCAAAAGAAACTACCCGGTTTGCTGGTGCCCCATGCAGGGTGATTGTAGTCTTTGAGGGCCTCAGGATAGCGTCGGAGTATATCAGAGATGTTCTTTACACTCTGTGTGGTATCGTTTCTTCCCTGATGCCAAGTCCAGTAGAACATCGCCACGTACTTGTCCTTTCTTTTGGCTGGTGCGTTGGCGTTGGTTCTCACCTTCCTTCCCAGTGCGTCCTCGGCGGCCCAAAAGTCGCTGTTTACGGCCGGCCTGCTGCGCATCGTGTCCGCAGTAATCCCTCTGTCCTGGCAGAGTTTCGGATCTGTCAGACTATTAGCTACTGCGGACAGTGCAGAGAATGCCAGTGCGGCGGTGATGAGTGAAAGGTATTGGAACTTAGTTAACATATATTATATTATGGTAGTCGACTTGGTCAGTCGAACACTTCGGCGTCCTTCAGCGACTTACCTTTCAGGTCTTTGGGGCTTGTCAGCACGTCGGCGGAATCAATAGGCCACTCGATACCTATGTCGGGGTCGTCCCAGCGTATGCCGCTCTCCTGGTCGGGAGCATAGACGTTATCTACCTTGTAAGTGAAGATGGCTTCTTTGCTGAGCACGAGAAAGCCATGGGCAAAACCACGCGGAATGAAGAACTGGCGCTTGTTCTCGCCACTGAGTTCCACCATGACGTACTTGCCAAAGGTGGGAGAGCTTTTGCGCAGGTCTACAGCTACGTCGAGCACCCGGCCGCTGATGACCCTTACCAATTTGGCTTGCGAGTAGTTGCCACGCTGGAAATGAAGACCGCGAATGACGCCGTACGACGATTTCGACTCGTTGTCCTGTATGAAGTTCACCTTACCAATATGAGCTTCAAAGTCAGACTCTTTCCACACCTCAAAGAAGTAGCCGCGGGCATCGTTGAACACCTTTGGTTCCAGAATCCACACACCTTTAATAGATGTTTCCTTGTATTCCATGTTTAAGCGTTGTTTTATTCGTGCAAAGGTAGCTTTTTTTGGCTGTAATGCAAAGCGAAAACGGTATTTTTAAGTTAGGGTTGCAATTTTTTTGTTTTTTGGAGCGCTTATCACGATAATTTGATTACATTTGCAGTCCATGATAGATTTGGACAGGCATATAGAGATACTTCTGTTGAGCAATGACTGTGTCATTGTTCCGGGATTTGGTGGCTTCGTGGCTCACTATGTCAGTGCGCGCTACGATGCTGCTGACGGTATGTGGTTGCCTCCCTACCGTACACTTGGGTTCAACCCCCAGTTGACGATGAACGACTCTCTGCTTGTGCAGTCCTATATTGAAGCTTACGACATCAGTTATCCCGATGCTTTGAAGCGCATTGATGCGGAGGTTGTCGAGGTGAGACGGCATTTAGAGAGTGAGGGCAGTTATAGCATGAATGACTTAGGACAGCTCTTTGTCAACGCCGAGGGACATATTGAGTTCCGCCCCTGCGAGGCCGGTATCCTTACTCCCGAACTCTATGGACTGGGAAGTGTGGAGCTGCAATCGCTTGCTGCCGAGGTCGTTGAGCCGGTTGCTCAAAATGTGAAGCTGCATCATGGCTCAACGAAGGAGGTTGTCCATCCTGCCGGCGAGACTTCCAGCCAGGCTGCCGCGACTATCGTGGAACCTCAGGAGACGGAGCATGCGCGCCGAGTTTCGATGACCCTCTGGCGTAACATTGCGGCTGCCTGCATTGCTGTAATGGCTTTCCTGCTCATACCGTCTCCGTTGGAGAACGGCTCTACAGTCAAACAGGGATTAGTGTCCACGGAAGTGCTCCGCGAGGTGATGCCTCATAGTGAGGGTAGTGTGATGCTCACTAAGCCGCTTAAGGGAGGAACGGAAAAGCCTCGTGAGGAGAAGTCTGTCAAGCAGGATGCTGAGACACATTTTGCAGAGAAAGACGTTTCGACACCTACGACGAAATCTATGGAAACGAAGCCTTATTGCCTTGTGCTGGCCAGTCACGTCAGGAAGAGTAATGCCGAGGCTTATGTTGCTGATCTCCATCGTCGTGGTTATGCCGAAGCGCGGGTGCTTGGAAGCAGACACTGCAAGGTGGTCTATGGGGCTTATGCAAGTGAGCAAGAGGTTCTTGAAGCACAGCGCCGTTTGCGCCGACAGACAGAGTTCGCCAATTGTTGGAGCATGAAAATGCCTGAAATCAACTGATATTCCAATTCTTGATATATGAAACGACTTCGTTGTCCGAAGTGCCAATATCCTATTGTTTTTGATGAGACGCGCTATGAAGCAGGACAGCGTCTTGTTTTTCAGTGTCCCTCTTGCGGTAAGGAATTCGCCATTCGCATGGGTGCGCCTAAGCCCGACAATGCCAAAGAGGCGCAGGACTGTGGAAGCATCACGGTGATAGAGAACCGATTCTGCGAGAAGCAGGTCATTCCACTCTGTATGGGTGACAATGTCATTGGCCGCAAATCGCGGGGAGGCAAAATCAACTGTCCCATAGAGACCGACGACCCCAGTGTGGATCTCACGCACTGCGTCATCAATGTGAGCCGTGACAAAAAGGGAGCCTTGAAATATGTTCTGCGCGATGGTCCCAGCTTTACGGGTACCTTCGTAGGGTCTGATATCCTCGGCGACCGTGAGCGGCGGGTCATTGACGACGGTACGCTTTTTACTATCGGTGCTACCAGTATTCTGTTGAATACTGCAAAGTGAAGAATAGAAATTGCTTACATTCGCTTGTTAAACTCTGTCTTCAATATCTTCCAGACTGCACGACTGTGTTTTTTTCCATCGGGTTGTGGCGCCTTCTTTAGTTGACAGTATGTTTAGAACAATGTATTTGTGATTCTTGATTGTTCGTAGAATACTAAAGTCAAATGGGCCGTGTCCCGCTTGGTAGGGTAGTTGCATTTGCGGGACTTGAATGGAGAATCCACTTGAGAAAATCCAAAACGAAGGAGTTCGACTCTTATAAATTTAATCAAGTTCCGGAAGCGCTTACGTTCTTTCTGAGTGGTAGTTTCTTGATGATAGACCTCGATTATTTTCGGGGCAGGAAGAGCTTCGAATGGAGAGAGTGTGCAATGGAAAACTTTGATTTTTCCCGACTTTGTCACTTTTTTTTGAGATAAAATACTATTATTGATAATCAGCAACTTATAAGAAATAGCAAGAGATTTAGGGTGACGCATTTGGTAATATCGAGAGAGCCTTTAAATGCA
>OMVH01000038.1 GCA_900314365.1 uncultured Prevotella sp.
GGCTCTCTCGATATTACCAAATGCATCACCTTAAATCTCTTGCTGTTTCTTATAAATTGCTGATTATCAATAATAGTATTTTATCTCAACAAAAAAGCGACGAAGTCGGGAGCTCGTCTGCCTCGACGAAAATAGGTATCCGTCAGCAAGACGCTAACACTCAGAAAGAGCATAAGCGGTTGAGGAATTTGAATTAGACCAATAGTTAGCTGTAGTTTAATCCCTTTGGTTGGGTGACCTTTGTGGCCGCCCGCGACCAAAGGGAAAATAGTTTTGTTGGGGGGTTCCCTCATAGATTGCGAACGGTCACATGGTCCAGCAGACTACCTTCATGAAAGTAGAAGTATCATCAGCATTTGGTGCCTTTCTTTTTTGGCAAAGGTACCTGCGAGGCCGCTACCCGCCTATGCTGATGTCAGAGAAAGGAGAAGAGGGCCGCTATGCGGTGCCACAGTCTGCGGCAGGCCGACTCCTTCGGCTTCAGACTTGGTGGCGGATTCTCCGGATACGCGTTGTGAGCCCAGTCCTTGGGGCTGTCAGCCGACGGCTCGCGTGGCATGCAGCCCTTCGAACGACGGTCGAGCTCGGTGTTAATCATCTCCCGGATGGTTTCGAGAAGCTCTAAACGGTCGTCTAAGAACTGCATGTCCCGCAGCTGTTGGTCCGGCTTGTCGGAATTATGTTGATTCATAATGCTTAGAGAGATTTCGTTCTACTCCCAGATGTCGCGAGAGGCGGGCGATGCGCCCCACGGGTTTCTGTCTACCCAGCTGCCGTCGTCATCGCCGTCGAAGCCTGATTCCGACTTACCTTCGGCCCAAGGTGGTTGCTCAGTACCGGCAAGGATTTGCAGACCTCCATCAAAGTGAATCTTCTCTGTGAGTGGTGCTGTATAAGCTTTCTTACGCATATTCATAGTGCTGTAGGGTTAAGGGATGATTACTTTCTTGCCGTTCACTACGTAGAGTCCAGAGCTCAGATTGAGAGTTACTGACTCGCCTGAGCCTAAGGAGGCGTGGTGCATGGTGACACCTGCGGGACTGACCACATTGACGTTGGTGGCTGCTACTGCTGTCACGCTAAGCGTACCGTGGCCCACACTGAGCTTCAGGTCCGTGGTGTTCTTTTCGTTTTCTACGTCCTCAATGCCTGTAGTCCAGTCATCGTCGAAGTTGATATCGAAGCCATCCAACTGCTTGGCACCATTGACCGACGAATGGGCGAAGTAAGCACGGAACGGATAGACATAGACTGCATCATACTTGTCGGCAAGGTTCTTGGAATTGTAGAATCTGCCTTTGGCGAAATAGAACCAGCCATCTGCTTTCGGCAACTTCTTTCCCGAATAGGAGCCCAGATGGGTGAAGGTGTGAGCTGCTCCGCCTATAGTGCCCTTGGCAGTCTCTCCCTTGAAGGTGTAGTCACTTCCCATGAAGTTACCGGTCTCAGAGGTTTCCGAAACGGTGGCCTCAACGTCGGAGCCATACTGCTGTACCTCGAATGTGACGTCTTCGCCTGCTGAGCCTTTGTCCACTTTTACGACATACGGCGTATTGGGTACAGTGAGATTGCCCGTGAAAGGATGGAACTTGGCTTTGCTCCAGAAGCTACCACCCTCGTGAGTGTTCTCCTTGTCGATGTTCATGCAGTCGTCCGCTTGCATCTGATAGAGTGTGAAGCTGCAGTTGTCGTTGCTGTGCACTCCTTCGCTTACGGAGATGGAGAATGGAAGCACGAGCGTAGCCAGAGTGGCTTTGCCGTTCATCGCGTTCGTAATCTTACGGGTGTAGGCAGCATAGTTCTCAGTCGGAACCATAATCTTGTAAGGCGAGAAGAACGGTTGCTTGTCGGTGATGACGATGTTCTTGCAGGCTCTGAATCCGCCGCTCTTTGTCTTCTGCACATAGTTGTCCTCGTCGAAAGTAGTACGCTCAGGGAAGAAAATGAGGCAGTTGGGGTTGAGCACGCTCTTCATGGCCGACATACTCTCCTTGCTCTCCACGAGCACAGAGTAGAGATTGGTGTAGTCGAGATAGAGCACTTGGTTGGTCTGTGCGCCCACCTTATTGAGTGCGTCAACCAGAGCTTCTTTCATCATGTTCACAGTGAGATAGGCCTTCTCGCTCGGCACTTTGTAGTTGGGGTCACCACTGTGACCGGACTCGTAGGCCTCGAAGGTACCGCCGTACATCGGCTTGTCGGCCTTGGGATCAGTGCCGTCGTCGTAGAAGGTGGTCTCGTAGAGTTTCTTGAGCTGGCATTTGGCATCGTAGTCCTTGACGAGCAGTTGTATGTCCATCAGGTAGTAAGCGTAGTAGCGATGCTCCATAGCTGTTGTGGGTGCGATGTTGTAGCGGGTCTCGTCGCCGGTCATCAGATAGCACTCCTTGGCTGGGTCGTTGACTCGGATTTCAATGTTTTCGGTAAACGAGCCGCCCTGCTCTTTGTAGCGCTGCTCTGAATAGGGATATTCCTCCAGGGTGGAAGCAGTGGCAGTAGAGCCCGCAGCCTCCAGTTCAGCGGCATTGTTGTATTTGTAGGGCACGTTGCCACACATTTCCGTCCGCACCTTGTCGGCAGCGTCCTCATAGCCCGTAGCATTGTACTGATTGCCGTCACCATACGTATTATAATAAGGTGACTTCACGAGGAAGTTGCGCGAGTTGCCTGTGGTTCCCTTGCCGTAGGTGTCGTCCATGTATTTGCTGGTGAGGTTTTCGAAAGTGAACTTGCACTTCTTGGTCTCACCCACGAAGTCGGAGGGGATATAGAAGAGGAACTGTCCGCCGGCCACCTGGAAATCGTTGCTTGTGAACTGTTGGCTAATCTTCAGTCCTTCGGCTTTTGCCGAGTGGCATACGATGTCGAGGGTATTGATGAAGGGGTTGAGCTGCTCCATTGTGAGGTTGTAGGTGATGAGGGCCTTTGTGCCCTCGGCGAGGCCGGAGATAGTGAACTTCACGGCATCGTTGTTCAGACCGCTGACCTTTGCAGTGGCGTCCTTGGTGTTGCTGCTCATATTGAAAGTCGACTGCACGCTTTTGCCGTCCGTGCCGTAAAGTTCGAGCTTGAATGCCGAAGGCGTGTAGGCCGGATTGGTAGTGGAGCTGTTGATGGTGATCCAAGAAGCGAAATTGTTGGAACTACCTTCCTTCTCATAGAAGCCGGCGCGGTCCTCGCTTGTTATGGACAGTATAAGTTCACCGTACATCACGTGTCCATTACTCAGTGTGAAGGCATTGGCGGCGTTTATGTCGGTAGTGCCGTTGGCGATATATTGCGTGTACTGCTGTCCCCAGCGGGTGTAGGTGTTTTTTTGCACCGAGAGATAATAGTTTCCGCTTTGGAGTTTGCCAGTCTTGGTCAGTGTCCATGTAGCCCCCTTGCCAGTGGTCCATGTACCGTCGGTTTTTAGGTTATAAGTTGTTCTGTACCATTTTGCCGATATGGTGCCCGTTTTCCCATCGTAAGTAACTTTCGAACTGGCAGCCTTCGTACCGTAGTGTGCCTTGATTTGAGCTCCCGTGATGCGATAGCCCAAGGGTATCGGCTTACCGTTCTGGTTCGTGGTTTCTGTAGGTGTCTCAATGTAATAAGTACCATTGCCGAGCGCGTAGTAGAGCTGTCCATCGTTGCGCAGCACCTGAATGTTGCCACTGCCGGCGGTCTCGGGAAGCTTACCGTCTTTGACAGCATCCTCCTGGTAGAGCCAGTTCTTCGCCGTGAGGTCGATGACATTCTGATAGTCGTAGCTGTAGTAAGTGACGCCACTTTTGGTGTTCGGCTTTATGACGCCTAAGTCCAGCTTGCCCGTAGTGAAGTCGGTGCCCACCATGTTGACTCCGTCCTGGATTATCTCTGAGGGAGAGCCCGGGACACCTTCAGCCTGGAACTGAGCCTCGGCAGTGAAGTAGAGCTCGATGGACTTGATAGTGGCTGCATAGAAAGCATCCTCTTCTCTCCAGAAATAGAAGTAAAGGTTGTTGCCCATGTCAGTCTCCGATTTGCTGGTACGTTCAATGACGTAGTCCTTTGTCTCGTTCGTACTTCCCATCGTTGCGGTGGAAGCCAAGGCATTGTTGTAGTCGAACGAACTGTTTGTCTCATACATCCTCTTGTTGATGCTCCCTATATCGAATCCACCGTAGCTTTTTTTGCCGTTCATGTCGTTGAGCAGCACCATGCGGTAGCCCGTGAAGCGGTAGCCCTTGGGCAGAGAGATGCTCATGTGGGTGGTGACAATGCTGCCACCCATCACAACATAAAGATTCCTGTCCTTGTCGAGCCGAATGTTCCCTGCGGGGTCTTTGAGCACTCCACTTGACGTGAGGTCAGGCTTGTCCGAGACATGCAAGGCCAGTGGAAGCTGTTTGTGGCGCCAAAGGGCCGACCAGCCTCTTTCGAATCCTGCCTCATTATCATAGGTAAGCGCCGCGATGAGATTGCCTGAAGAAGGTGAGATGGTTACGTTTTGACCGTAGGAACTCAGTCCATACAGGGAGGCCAGGCACGTCAGAATAGCCACGCCGAACGTGGATATCCGAGAGTGCCTGCCAAATGTCCTAAAAATCAGATGTTTCATAGAATAGGTTGTTGATGAATAATTCTGTTGCAAAATTAGGCATTTACGCGTTGCACCCCGCTATCACAATCGTTCAAATATCTATTAATATCATGCAAATTACAATAATACGACCTATCAATATCGTTCATGAATAAGAGCGAATTCATTGAGCTTCATAGGATTAGTAGTGATATATATGCTGTCTACTTAGAGCTAAGGATAGTAGATGGTATCACTAGGATAACATGTATCCAGTCTTAAACTGCATAGGATATGGGGTGGGCATGTGTGGAAGTTCTGCTATAAAATGTTGTAAAAAAGTATAGAAGAATCCTTGTAAGTATGAAATAAAAAGATTAATTTTGCGGTAAAGATAGTGGAATGCCAACACGGAATACTCGTAAAGAAACAGAGATCCTAAACTATTATCCACATCACAAAATTTATCGGCAACATGCAAAGTAACAGACAAGTCAATCAGCTCGACACCCCTCTTCCCGACTCCGCCCTTGGTGGAATCGCAGGCTCGCATAGCTATTCGGCACTTATCATTTTGTTGCTTTCCTCTATACTCTGTGTCTTCTCCGTATCATGCAACCGTGGCAACTCTCAGCCGGGACGTACTGCAGGCAAGACAGCAACACAGAGCCCTGTCAAAGTAGACACGGCAACTCAGGGTAAAACAATGGATGAACTCCTGCACGATTTTGACCTGCAGACGGGCAAGAAGCGCGTTTCCTCTGCCAACAAGATATTGGGCATTCTCTTCAGGGCTGAACTGACCGATAGTCTGCTCACCTTCACATCACAAACGCAGATTGACAGCATGAAGCTTTGGGTGTGGTACGGAGCCGCAGAGCATTACTACGACACGCAGAACTACGCCGAAGGGCTTCGCTACGCCAAGCGGGCGCTGCCATTGGCACGTCGGGGGCACAACCTTTCGATACAAGGCGACTGCGAACATATCACGAGTCTGCTCTATTTCCGTCTGTCGGACTATGCAAGGGCCGTAGAACATGCGCGCAAAGGCTTGGACATTGAGCGACAAATGGGTGACAAGTCTCGAATCAGCAGTACACTCAACACCTTAGCCGGAATTTGTCTGGTGGCTAAACAATGGGACGATGGTGAACACTACATCAAGGAGGCCATTCGCTATAGTACGGAGTTGAAGGACTCCAATCGACTCGCTATACAGTATGGTATGGCCTCAGAGCTATGCCACAGCATGGGCAAGGAGCAGCAGGCTCTGGACTATGCCCGACTAGCTTACAACATGGATTCTTCACGGGGTAACAAGGCGAAGGTAGGTATCAGACTCTCGCAGATGGCCGCAGCCGAGATGAGCTTAGAACGTTATGGCGATGCCGAACAGCACGTGCGACAGGCCATGCTCCTATTGGCCAAAGCCGGTAACGAGACCTCGCTGGCCATATGCAACAACCAGATGGGCGAACTGCTCAACCGCCGTGGTGCCCATACCGAGGCAGCGCAATACTTCAAGCAGGCCTGCAGCACCTTCGTACGACAGAAGGACCTCTATAACGAGAGCCGGGCGCAGATAGGACTTTACAACGCACTCATCGACACCAATCCCAGAAAGGCTGCCGACCATCTGCGCCGCTATGCCTTCCTGAAAGACTC
>OMVH01000110.1 GCA_900314365.1 uncultured Prevotella sp.
AGGCGGCGTTCTGGTATGAGCTGGCCGCTAATGCTGGTGATCCATTCTCTCAGTTCTGCACAGGCTGGTTCTATATCAATGGACGGGGTGTGAAGCAGGATAAGCGTCTCGGACTAAGATGGATTCACAAGGCTACAGCGCAAGGTTATGAACAAGCCATTAATTTCTGCAAGGAGAATGGTTATAGCATCTACTAAAAATAAAGGAGCAATCAACGCGCTAATTCACGTGTTCTTTGGAGAAAGTAAGGGCACATAGAACGAAAAAAAAGCGACCTCAAACTGGAGGCGCTTTTTTAGTTAACCTTGTTGCTTGATAGAAATCCGAACAACATGGCTCTTTCTCCTCTTATTTGAAAAACTCAAGAATCTTTTTCATGTCCATCGAAGGGGGAGCCGGTAAATTTCATGTTTGTGAATTCACGGATGCCCTCTGAGCCGAGCTCTTGATGCCGCCGAGGGCATACCATGTCAGATAAATTTCAATGAAAGAGTCGTGTCTTTAGTTGGAAAAAAGAAGCCACAGACTTCTTTCCTTTGCGCAGATTGTTGTAACTTTGCAGCGCAGTTGGTTCATAGACCATTGATTAAAAAGGGAACCGGGTGTGAATCCCGGACAGTCCCGCTGCTGTGTTCGGCTTTATCAACAAGCAAAATGTCACTGGATTTTCTTCGGGAAGACGCTTGTTGATGCCTTTAGTCAGAAGACCTGCCACTGCGTTATTCCTATTTCCAGTTCTCGAGGAAGAATGAGAAAGAGCTTTATTGCCGTCCTTTTGTGGGCGTTGTCCTGTGGCTTATATGCCCAGACCGACTCCGTGTCCATCCGTGAGGTGGAGGTAGTGGCTCCCGTAGTGAGCAGCGGAGTGGTATCCCCGGTGACCGTTCAGTCGCTGGATGCCTCTTCCATGCGCTTGTTGGGCATAAACAGCGTGGCCGATGCCGTGAAGCGGTTTGCAGGCGTGAGCGTCAGGGATTACGGAGGCATTGGAGGGATGAAGACCATTTCGCTCCATAGTTTAGGCGCACAGCACACCGTGGTCAGCTACGACGGTGTGCCCGTGGGAAATACGCAGGCCGGACAGATAGATTTCAGTCGCTTTGCTTCCGACCAGCTTGCCACAGTGTCGCTCATAGTGGGTGGCTGGAGCAATCTGATGCAGACGGCTACAGAGTATGCTTCGGCAGCTCTTGTGGCACTGACCTCAGAGCGACCTCATTTCAGCGGGTCACGGCGTTATTCCTTCCGTTTTGGAGCTGAAGCCGGGTCCTTTGGACTCTTTGTGCCCTCTGTACGATGGTGGCAGCAGATAGGGCAGAGCACAATGCTCTCACTCAGCGGCAAGCTGCTCAGAGCCGATGGTAACTATCCTTATACTCTTCATAATGGTACGCTCAAGACGCGTGAGCACAGAGCCAACACCGACGTGCATCAGCGCCAGGGCGAGATGAATCTCTTCCATTCGTTTGCCGACAGCAGTCGTCTGGCCTTGAAAGCTTCTTATTATGCTTCGAGACGCGGCCTCCCCGGGGCCGTCGTCCTTTATGCCGGTGCTTCGCAGGAAAGGCTCAACGACGAGGACTTCCTTTTCCAAGCCTCCTATCAACGCTTGCTCTCAAAGACGCTTCGCTGGGCTGCGCGCGCCTCCTATCGCCACTCCTGGGATAGGTACCGTGACTGGGGCTCACAATATCAGGACGGTCGGCTCTCGGAGCACAACGTGCAGCAGCAAGCCTACACCTCAACCACCTTAGGCTTTGAGCCTGGGGGCGGACTCAGTTTGGCATTGGCTTCAGATTTGAGTTATAACGTATTGCGCAACAATGTCTATGTCGACATGAAGGAAATGGTGCCACAGCCCTCGCGCTGGACGTCGGTATCGGCATTTGCCCTTCGCTGGCAGACTTCCCGTCTGAAGGTAGCTGGCAGCCTTGCCTTCACTTATGCAGCTGAGCATACCCAGGCCGGTGAATCCCCTGCCGACAAGCATCGGCTCACTCCCATGCTCTCTCTCAGCTGGCGGTTGCTCCCCGGACGTCAACTGTTCCTCAGAGCTATGTGGAAGGATGTGTTCCGCGTGCCCTCTTTCAACGATCTCTACTACCGCCGTCTCGGCAACATCCGGCTCCGTCCGGAGTTGGCTCATGAGTACAGTCTCGGGCTGACCTTTGCCACTCGGCCCAGTCGTAGGAACGACTATCTGACGTTGACTTTGGACGGCTATTATAATAATGTACGCGATAAGATAGTCGCTTTTCCCAGTACTTATGTTTGGCGGATGGTGAACTATGGCAAGGTCGACGTGTGGGGGCTCGATATCACCTCCGGTGCTCATGTGAGCCTTCCGGCCGGATGTGGGCTCCATCTTGCCGCCTCAGCCACCCTGCAGCGCGCGGCCAATCACACCGACAAGTCATCGGCAGTCTATGGCTGTCAGCTGCCTTACACGCCGAGAGTGAGTGGCAGCGGGTCGGCCATTGCCGTGCTGCCTTGGTTCAGTCTGGGCTATTCTCTGCTCATGCAAGGTAGTCGTTACAGCATGGACCAGAACAAGCGCGAATACCGGATGGCACCTTTCTGGGAGCACAGTGTCAGCGTTACTCGCAACGACCGACTGGGTGCCTGGCGAGTGGAATGGCAGTTGAAGCTCACCAACATCACCAACAGCCAGTACGAAATTATCAAGTATTATCCCATGCCGGGCAGGCAGATTGCAGCCTCGGCGACATTCTTTCTATAAACAAATTACAACATCAACAACTATGAAGTTCAGTAAATTGACTCTTGCATCGCTTGCGGTGCTTTCATTGGCTTTTGGTCTCACATCGTGCTCCAGCGATGACAGTTGGGACAATACCGGCGACGGTAAGATAGCTTTCACCAACAGTTCGCGTGCTTTCATCCTTAATGAAGGAAGTATGAACAAGAACAACTCCAGCATCTACTACTTCGACTGGAGTTCCACGTCGCCTAAGGCCACTGAGCTCTATCAGACTCAGAATGGACGGCTGCTCGGCGACACAGGCAACGACATCATCACTGTTGACGGCAATGTTGTCGTGGCAGTGAACGTGAGCAACTATGTAGCACTGCTCGACGGATACGGGGTGGAAAAGTCGCGCATCAGTTTCGAGAGTTACAAGAATTTAGGGCAGGTGCGCTCGGTATGCTATAGCAATGGTTATGTCTATGCTACTTCCTATGGCGGCTACGTGAGTCGCATGCAGCTCAGGAACGGCAAGCTCACCTATGTCGACTCACTGCGCGTGGGCGACCGTCCTGAGGATGTGGAGACTCTCGGCGGCAAACTCTATGTGACTCTCCAGGGACAGAACTACAACGACAACCGTCTGGCCACGGTGGCTTCCGATTTCAAGACCGTGACTTATTCCACTGTCATGCAGGACCCCGTGCATGTCACGGCCTGCGATGGCAAACTCTACGTCAATGGCTACGGCGCCAGCTACGACAATCCCTGGGGAGTGGTGGACCTCACAACTGGGAAATACACGGAGATAGGACATGCTTCGGCGCTCGGCTTTGGCAAAGGAATCATCTACTTGGCTAACAGCGTGACCGACTGGAGCACCTACAAGACATCGACAACCCTATCAGCTTATAACACTACTACCGGGGACACAGACACAGCCTTCTTCAAGAACGTACCCTCGCAGATTGCCACTACCTCGGTGTACAGCATCAGCGTGAATCCCTTCGATGGTAAGATCTACATCGCCACAAGTGATTACATGAGCGATGGCATCGTTTATGTGTTCAATGCCCAAGGCAACTACGAGAGCAGTTTCACAAGCGGCGGTCTCAATCCTCATGCCATTGTTTTTCTGAAGTGATATGCGGCAGTTGCTGATATTTCTCTCCTTCGTGCTGCTCGTCTCCTGTGGACAGTCGTCCCGTCATGGTACGGCAGCCCAGGGTGGCGACACGCTCCGGATGCATTATGCCACCCTTCTCACTGTGGTGCGTCATAAGGACTATACGCAAGTTCTCATCGGCGACCCCTGGAAGCAGGGAAGCGTATTGCAGCGCTATGTGCTGGTGCCAAAGAGCTTGGGGGCATTGCCCCGGGGACTGCCCGGGGGAGTGGTGGTGCGCATCCCTGTGGAGAGGAGCGTTGTCTTCACCACGGCCCATTGCCAGCTGCTCTGGTGGCTGGGTGCTCAGGAGGCCGTGAAGGGCGTGTGCGACCTGAAGTATATTCACATCCCAGAACTGCAAGAGGCTGTGAGGCAGGGGCGTATTTATGATTGTGGCAATGGAATGGCACCGGCCAGCGAAAAGATTATAGCCTTGAAGCCAGAGGCTCTGCTCATCTCGCCTTTCGAGAACAGCGGTGGTCACGGCGGTCTCGACAAGACCGGAATACCCATCATCGAGACAGCCGACTACATGGAACGCAGTGCCTTAGGAAGGGCTGAATGGATGAGATTCTATGGATTGCTCTATGGCCGTGAGCGGCAAGCCGACTCGCTCTTTCAGGTGGTGGCTTCGGAGTATCAGTATCTCCGCGGTCTGGCTCGCAGGATGCGGCAAGGCCGGTCGGTGCTTACAGAGCGCATGACCGGCAGTGTGTGGTATTGCGCAGGCGGTAAAAGTACGGTCGGACAACTCATTGCCGATGCGGGTGGCAGGTATGCTTTTGCTTCCGACAGTCATAGCGGCAGTGTGCCTCTGCCATTCGAACAGGTGCTGGCAAAAGCAGGGAAGGCCGAGGTGTGGACGTTCAAGTTCGATGGCGACCGGCCGCTCACACGTGCCGACTTGCTTGCCGAGTTCCACGGCTACAACGGTCTGGAGGCCTTCAAGAGTGGGGAAGTCTACGAGTGCAATTGCTCGAAGACGCGCTATTTTGAAGAGGTGAGCTTCCGTCCCGACTGGCTGTTGCGCGACGCAGTGCAGTTACTGCATCCGGGCGTCAACCTTGGAGGATTGCGCTACTACCAGCGGATGCCACAGTAGTTGCATGAACAATGACTGATGCAGGTGATGCCGCTCACCTGAAAACCTCGCTCCGGAAGGACACAAGACTGCGGCCGAACGATACTGAAATTATATTGCACACTTTGCTGACTTAGGTCCAAAAAAGCGTATCAAAAATCAAAGGTCGCGAGAGTATTTGTAAAGAAAAAGAAACGCGAAAGTGCCAAAATACGAGCATATTTTGAAGCAAGACTTACTTTGCTCCC
>OMVH01000177.1 GCA_900314365.1 uncultured Prevotella sp.
TCTGATTACTCTGATTATTCTGATTATTCCGATTATTCTGATTACTTATCCTTGCGTCCAAAGAGTGAGAAGTGGACGTAGCGCTTCGGATGATTCTTCAAATCGGTAACGAGCGAGTCGGCACTTCGCATCGCAGCATTGAGGTTGTTATATAGCGAAGGATCGTTCATGAGAAGCCCCAAGGTACCCTCATTGCTGTTGAGCCTTGCTGTGAGCGACTTTACGTTGGCAAGCGTTGCGTCGACTTCAGCCATTGTACGCGCCACATCAATAGCAGCAAGATTGGCCGTGAGACGCTGGGTATTGTCAAGGGTTCCATTAGCCTTCTGAACGATTCCAGGGACCGACTTGTTGAGCCCCGCAATAAGCGTGTTGAGTTCTGCTGTAGATACTGTAAGGTTCTCCGTCACTGTACGCGCATTGTGCAGTGTCTGTCCGATGGCAGGGTCGGCAAGAATCAGGTTCAGACTCGTCATAATACTGTCAAGCTTCGGCATCACCTTCTCTACAGCCGGCATAAGTTCCGATACCTTTTCAGCTATTCCGCCGTTAAGCTCTCCTTCAAAGGTATCACCGGGCTTGAGAATTCTCGACTCTCCGGGAGGAAGAATGAGGTTAAGCTTGATGTTGCCCATGATGTCGCTGACGATCTGCGCTGTACTTCCCGCAGGAATGCGCAGTGAAGGGTCGACACCTATTTCCACCATGATAGGCTTACCATTGGAATAGTCATAGGCTATGTCCTTCACCGTACCCACCTCGTAACCCTGGGCATAGACGGGACAAGCCTTCGTGAGACCGCTGATATCAGTAAATTCAACAAAATAGGACGCGTCGTTGGAGAACAGAGAGAGTCCCTTGAGAAAATTCATTCCGAAGAAGAGGATGACAATGCCAACAATGGCCACAAGTGCTATCTTGACTTCCTTAGTGAAAAATTTCATACGCGTTGTAGAGTTTGTTATTTCTTCTTGTTATTTACATATTCCCTTATAGCCGCATTGATGTCGGTCTTATGCCCATCCTTAAAAGCGATGATGAAAGCCTGGGGGAACTTTGGTAAGAGCTGCTTGCGCAGACGATAGATTTCATTGTAGTTGGTCGAGGCGCCCGAGGTGTATTTCACCAAACCGTCTTCCTCGTAGAAGTCGTAGTCCGTGAGCCCCTGAAAATGCGAGTCGCCCCGGCGCAGCCTTCTGTCGGAGGCAAGTATCTGCACCCTAAAGACTGGAGCTGAGGACTCTTTGCTCTGCGAAGCCCGATGGTTTGGAGTAGCGGTAGAAGTCCTTGTCCGTTCATCTTCTCTCTGCCGCCTGACAGAGCCCGTTCTCTCAGAAACATCGTCAACCTGAGGCTTTTCTTCAGCCGTCTGGGGCTTGACATCGTCATTAGCTGATTGTCCATTGTCTATGGCTGCCTCGGTGAGCAACTGGGGCACCTCAGGCTTCTCGTTGGAATCATTGGGCTTGTAGGGAATGGCGGTTCCAGGAGAATTGTTGTTCTTGTACTTCACGAAGGCCTCATAGATACCGTGGGCTATGGCATCAATAGATGATGTGGAGTTGAGCGTCTGCTCCTCGTCGGGCGTGGTGATGAATCCAAGCTCTATGAGACAGCTGGGCATCGAAGTCTCACGCAGCACGAGGAACCCGGCCTGATGAACTCCTTTATCGGGACGACCGGCCGCAGAGCACACCGACTGCTGTATGAGCTTAGCCAGCTCCACACTCTTCTCCATGTTGCGTCCCTGGATGAACTGGAACATGATATAGCTTTCCGAGCTGTTGGGGTCGAAGCCTTCGTAAGTCTGCTTGTAACCTTTCTCCATTGAGATAACGGCATTCTCGCGCATGGCCACGTCAAGATTGTCCTTGGCTCGGTGCATTCCGAGCGTGTAAGTCTCGAAACCTCTGGCCTGCTTACCTGCCGGAAGAGCGTTGGTGTGAATGGAGATGAACACGTCGGCCTTGGCCCTGTTGGCTATCTGAGCGCGCTCCATCAAAGGCACAAAGACATCGGTCTTCCTCGTGTAGATAACCTTCACGTCGGGACTGTTGCGCTCTACATATCTGCCAAAGGCAAGAGCTACATTGAGATTGATGTTCTTCTCCTTCGAAATTGCACCCGGCGCTCCGGTGTCGTGTCCACCATGACCTGCGTCAATGACGAGAGTGAAGCGGTGGGGTGCAGCTCCTGCAATGAGAGGCACCAGGACGAGCACAACGAGGGAAAGAAACTTCTTCTTGTTCATACCTTTGCAAAAATAATCATTTTGTGTGGGAATACCACAAGCTATCAGAGAGTTTTATTATTTATTAAGTGTAAGACCACTCCGGCACCATCAGAACTCAGTCCTGTAGGTGGATTGAGCTTGCGCAGATCGACATCCACCCATTCCACTTTAGGGAATCTCTCTCCTATACGGTTACCAATGGCATAGGCCACAGCTTCGAGCAGAGCGCGCGGCTTGGCCATCTCTTCAGCTGCGATGCGGCTGACCGTGGCATAATTGATTGTGTCGGAGATATTGTCTGTCTGCATGGCAACTTCCACATCGGTTCCGATGCGGATACTCAGCTCATAGTCGTTGCCGACCACACGCTCCTGAGGCAATACGCCATGAAAAGCATGGAAGCGCAGATTGCTGATATAGATATTGCTGCTTGCTAATTTCATGATTCTTCAGATACAGAACGGGGCTGACAGCAAGCTGGGCAGCCGGCCATCAGTCCCCTTCATAGCGATTGATATTCAATTTTATCCGCAACGGCTTGCACCGCAGTTGGTACAGATGAGACAACCCTCTTGGTAGACGAGCGACTCATGTCCACAGACCGGACACTTCTGGCCCTTGGCCTGTGTACCGTCAACGATATACTTCTTCAGAGCACGCTCCACACCGTTCTTCCATGTGTTGATGCTCTCATCCTTCAACTGCAGGGAGCTGACGAGCTTGATGACATGGTCAATGGGCATACGGTAGCGCAACACACCGGAAATGAGCTTTGCGTAGTTCCAGTACTCCGGATTGAACTTTTCAGAGAGCCCTTCCACGGTCGTCTTGTAGCCACGCTTGTTCTCAAACTGGAAGTCGTAGCGATGGGTACCGTCCTCGTTGGTCCGCTTAATAATTTTTCCTTTGGTGACACTCTTGGGCAACACGATGCCCTCGTCGTCATCCTGCAAACCGGTGAATATCTCATAGGGATAGCCATTGAGCAGGCCAACGAAAGCAACCCATTTCTCGCGGTTGTTCTGGAAGCGCACCACATCACACTCAAGCTCATAAGGACGCTCCTCCACGACTTTCGGAGGCAGACAGGGAGTTTTTCCGCCCTCCTCCATATTGTTGTCTTTCACCTGCTCCTTGGCTTCCTTTTTCTTGTCTTTCTTCGATACCGAAATCATCACTCCTGCACGCGACCCATCACGATAGATGGTGCATCCTTTGCAGCCACACTTCCATGCTTCTACATAGAGCCGGTTTACGAGAGCTTCGTCGACGTTGTTGGGCAGGTTCACAGTGACGCTGATGGAGTGGTCCACCCACTTCTGAATAGCTCCCTGCATACGCACCTTCATGAGCCAGTCGACGTCATTGGCCGTAGCCTTATAGTAAGGCGACTTTGCTACGAGAGCATCAATCTCCTCCTGCGTATAACGCTTGTCCGTGTCGTAGCCGTTGACCTTCATCCACACAAGGAACTTGCGGTGGTAGACGATATACTCCTCATAGCTGTCGCCCACCTCGTCGACAAAGTCCACATGCACATCGGAATCATTGGGATTCACCTTGCGGCGACGCTTGTACACAGGCATAAAGACGGGCTCAATGCCGCTGGTAGTCTGCGTCATGAGAGAAGTGGTGCCCGTGGGGGCGATGGTGAGGCAGGCAATGTTGCGGCGCCCATACTTCACCATATCGGCGTAAAGTTGCGGGTCGGCTTCTTTTATCCTCAAGATAAACGGATTATTGGCCTCACGCTGCGCATCGTAGATTTCGAAGGCACCACGCTCGTTGGCCATAGTGACTGAAGAGCGGTATGCATTGAGTGCCAAAGCCTTGTGCACACTGACACTGAAGTCGGTAGCCTCCTGGGTACCATAGCGCAGTCCCATGGCGGCAAGCATGTCGCCCTCAGCAGTGATACCCACACCGGTGCGACGGCCAAGTCCGCTCTTGCGCTTGATTTTCTCCCAAAGATGACGTTCGGCTCCTTTCACTTCTTCACTCTGCGGGTCGGAGTCTATCTTCTCCAGAATCTTGTCAATCTTCTCCATCTCCAAGTCGACGATGTCGTCCATGATGCGCTGTGCCAGCTGTGCGTGGCGGGAGAAGAGTTCGAAGTCGAACTGGGCTTCCTTCGTGAACGGATTCTTCACGTAGCTGTAGAGGTTGATGGAGAGCAGACGACAACTGTCATAGGGGCAGAGAGGAATCTCTCCACACGGATTGGTGCTCACAGTGCGGAAGCCAAGGTCAGCATAGCAGTCAGGGATACTCTCTCTGAGAATGGTGTCCCAGAAGAGCACTCCGGGCTCAGCACTCTTCCATGCATTGTGAACTATCTTCTCCCAAAGCTTGCGGGCTGAGATTTCCTTGCTCACAACAGGCTCTTTGGAGTCGACGGGCCACTGCTGGACGTAGGGCTTGTCGGCCACAGCATCGCGCATGAACTCATCGTCTATCTTCACGCTGACGTTGGCCCCCGTCACCTTTCCCTCGGTCATCTTTGCATCGATGAAGGCCTCGGCATCGGGGTGCTTGATGCTCACCGTGAGCATCAGTGCGCCACGTCTTCCGTCCTGAGCCACTTCACGCGTAGAATTGCTGTAGCGCTCCATGAAGGGCACCAGTCCCGTGGAAGTGAGGGCTGAGTTGTTCACCGGAGACCCCTTGGGACGTATGTGCGAGAGGTCGTGCCCCACACCGCCGCGACGTTTCATGAGCTGCACCTGCTCCTCGTCGATGCGCATGATGGCACCATAGGAGTCGGCATTGCCATCAAGTCCGATGACGAAGCAGTTGCTCAGCGATGCTATCTGATGGTCGTTGCCTATGCCCGTCATGGGGCTTCCGGCAGGAACAATGTAGCGGAAATGGTCGAGCAGACTGAACACCTCGTCGGCTGTCAGGGGATGAGGATATTTGTTCTCTATTCGGGCTATCTCCCTGGCTATTCGCCAGTGCATGTCCTCAGGACTCTTCTCATAAATGTTTCCGAAGCTGTCCTTCATGGCATACTTGTTTACCCACACTCTGGCTGCAAGCTCATCGCCGCCAAAATACTTCAGGGATGCCTCGTAGGCCTCCTCGAAGGAGTAAGTTTTCGATTCTTCCATAGAATGACGTATATCTCTTTATATCTGATTGATAATAATGTACGATAACTTTCCGGGGTCGTTGCAACAGTGATAGAGGAACGAACGCGGATGCAAAGTTAACACCATAATTTCAGATAAGGAAATGTTTGAGAAGAATAATTTAGAAAACTTTTCTTCGGCCAAAGTTCATCGAAAAGGAAAACTTTATTTATCTTTGCGTTCAAGAAATTATCCAAATGATGAACATTGAATTACGACGAAGTATCAGGAAATACGCTGACCGCGAAGTCAGCGAAGAGATGATAACGCGACTGCTCTCCTTGGCCAGCCATACGCAGACAATGGGCAACCTACAGCTCTATTCTGTTGTTGAGACAAGGAGCCAGAAGATGAAGGAAGCTCTCCTCCCGGCACATTTTGGTCAGCCGATGGTCACCGGGGCTAAGGTAGTACTGACTTTCTGCGCTGATTTCCGGCGCACGACCCTATGGGCAGAAAACAGGAACGCTCACCCCGGCTACGACAATTTTCTCTCGTTCCTCAACGCCATGACCGATGCGCTGCTCTACTGTCAGACATTCTGCAACTTGGCAGAGGCAGAGGGACTGGGGCTCTGCTTCTTAGGTACCACTGTCTACCAGCCGCTCGCCATCATCAAGGTGCTGCAACTGCCGAAGCTTGTGATGCCCGTAGCAACCATCACAGTGGGCTGGCCCGACGAAGAGCCGCCTGTGAGCGACCGGCTGCCCGTTGAGGCTATTCTGCACAAGGAAACCTACGAAGACTATACGCCCGATAGAATCAACGCCTTCTATGAGCACAAGGAAAGTCTGCCCGAGAACAAGCATTTCGTGGAGATTAACCATAAGCAAACCCTTGCTCAGGTCTTTACCGACATCAGATACACGAAGAAGGACAATGAAGCGCTGTCGCAAGGTTTTATTGAGGCGCTCAAACACCAGGGCTTTCTCTGACTGCGGTTCCACGACATGCCCTGAACAGGAAGACTCCTACCCTATTTCTGAAGAACTTCAACGAAAATTCCTGCCACATCACAATCATTGCACTGTGACGCAGCAGGATTTTTTTATTAGTTGTAGTT
>OMVH01000017.1 GCA_900314365.1 uncultured Prevotella sp.
ATGACAACTTTTTCAGGCATGGCAGATGAATGAACAAGCAAAATCACGACAACCCAAATCAGGAAAAGACAGCCCATGGCACAAAGGGTTTTCTTGGTTTTGGTTATAAAACTAAGAACCAAGCCACAGGATTTATCGGTTGACGAGCTTTTTCTTTGATGTTCCCTTCGTTTGCACTACTGTGGGCTTTTGCCCCAAGATAGGCTGCACTCAGGAGCATCAGAGAAAAAGACGAGCTTTTTCTTTGATGTTCCCTTCGTTTGCACTATCTTTGTAAGTTAAATTAGGAGCATAAGTATGGGAGCAAAGAAAAATCATCGCATCATTCTGTCAGCGGCTGTTGTCCTGTTGGCCATCCTCGCCATAGCCGGCAAGCCTGGTCTGACTGACAGCGAGCCGCTTGCCATTGAGAAAGCTCTGCTGTCAAAGGTAAAAATTAACCAATCGAAGAGAAAAGTCGTCCAACGGCACCAAACACGCAAAAAGACCCCAAGACGAATCATTGCCGACTCCATCCCCGACTCTCTGGCCCTACGCGGACGCCTCACTTTAACCAACGGACGGCCAGTCAGGGGCGTGGTGGTGAGCGACGGGTTCAGCTGCTCCACTACCGACGCGCGAGGCTACTATCGGTTCAGACGTAACGCCAAGGCTAAATTCGTTTTCTACAGCGTGCCCAACTGGTGCGAGGTGCCCACCCATAGCAGCGACGACCTTACAGCCTGCATCTACCAACGCATAGAGAAGACTGATTCGGCATACAACTTCAAACTCAAGGCTTTGCCTAAGGGAAAGGAAACAAATTACACTATGATAGTGTTTGGCGACCCGCAAGTCACCAACGCCTTCAGTCCCTACTATACAGGACCTAACGACAATCCGGTTAAAAAGAGCGACATCCAGCGATTTACAGAGGAGACTATGACCGACGTAAAGCGCACCATTGCGCAACTGCCAGAAGGCACTGCCGTCTACGGACTAAGCATGGGCGACGACGTCCAATACTATGGTGGCTACAATGCTACTCTTGAAATGCAAATCAGACAAGCTTTAGGCTCATCGAGCATGCGACTCTTTTCTGTCATCGGCAACCACGACCAGGATGGCAACGACACCTTCAAGGACAAATGGGAAGAGGCCTGGGGACCCACCGACTACTCCTTTGACCGTGGCGACGAGCATTACGTCTGCTTCAACGACTGCCACTTCTACCGCGGTTCCGCCTACTGGCAGCCGGGAGAGCTCTCCGACGAGCAGATGGAATGGCTCCGACAGGACCTCGCACTGACACCCAAGACCAAGAAGGTGGTGCTCTGCTATCATATACCGCTCACAATGGGCAACAGGCCCAAGGCGGGAGCCACGCCGCTGTCGACAGAGGGCGAGAAAGGCCATTACACATCTTCGCGACTGGCTCAGATAATGAGCCTTCTCGGTGAGTTCAAAGGTGGATATGAACTGTTTTGTGGGCACACCCACTTTGCTCTGAATCACGAAATCGAATTCGAGGGCCATCATATCCTGGAGCACTGCCATGCAGCAGCCTGCGGCAACATATGGCAGTCGAACATCAATATCTGCGGTACGCCCAACGGCTACTACGTGTACACCTTCAAGGGAACCAGTACTGCCGACGGGCGCTATAAAGGTACTTTCTGGCCACGCGAGCAGCAGATGAGTCTCTTCAACGCCAGTACCGACTTCAACGGCGAATCGTACGCAGCCGACTGGAGTCTGCCTCGTGACCGTCGCGTCATCGTGGCCAATGTGTTCAATGCCGACTCCCGGTGGAAAGTTGTAGCAGTAGAGGACGGAGTGGAGCATCCCATGCAGCGCATCAACCGCAAGGGACAGGATGCAATGGCCGTTGGCTACCATCACAAATACGCCAAGTCGGTGAGCTATCAGTTCGTGAGCAAGCACAACTCCTACCTCATCATGAACCATCTCTACTGGTACGTTCCACGCAACAGAGATTCTGAAGTAATCATTCGCGCCCATGACCCTTATGGCAACGTTTACACGGCAAGCAGCCGCGATGCCGTGACCGAGCCTTTCTTCAACTACGCCCACTACTACACCGCTAACGAGAAAGCCGGAAACTGAGCATTCCTTATCACTACAACAAAGAAAGTATGAGACTATTTTTAGACCGCATCAGGCTCTCCCTGCTCAAACGCACGGGAATGGCACAGAAGAAAAAAAACTACGAATGGTGGAAGGCTAAAGGCTATGACAACGAGCCCGAAGTGACCTTCATCTTCCAGACACATAACAAGAGCCTTGAGGTGTGCCACGTGCTCTCCAAGCTGCGCAAATACGAAGGCAGCAAGGAAATCATTGTCATCGACGATGGCTCCAGCAAAGAGCATACGCGCCGCCTCACAGAAGCACTCACCGGTCCTAACGACTTTCTGCTGCGAAGCAATGACCTTTTCGAGGTGGTGACTTACGACCGGGCCGTGCGCATGGCCAATGGAAAATACATCGCGCTGATGCAGGACGACGACGACTTCGCCGGAACCTCATGGGTAAGCAAAGCTGTACGCCTCTTCAAGGAGCATCCCAAAATGGTAATCTTAGGCGGCAAACAGGGCAGCGACATAGAGCTTAGTGCCGACGGACTCCACCGCACCAAGACGGTAGCACAAGGTCCCTTCAGTTTTGCATGCTGTGTCTGCCGGGCCCCGATGTGGATCAACAAGGAGCTTTTCGACCAATATCTCCATCACAACGATTTTCTCTTTGCCCCGGTGCAGTACGACGACGACGAGATTTGTCTGCGCGCGTGGACGCTTGGCCTGCAAGTGGGACGTTACGATGCCCGCTTCCGCTCGCTCTCCGCCGGCGGCATGCGCCTTTGGAACAAGGGACTCTTAGCAGAACAGACACAGCGTAATGGCAAACGCCTCTTCCAACTCTACCACGACAAAATGGAAGATATCCAACAGAAGGTCGACGAGAGCAACACGGAAATTTGAACAAACAACTATTCAGAACATTTGGTCTCACTTTAATATTTTGTTGAGATAACTGACAAGGCGGACGAAATTCCGGCTAAAACGCAGTCCTGGTACGAGTCTAATCTCCACAAAATGGGTATGTGAGCCTTCTGAGAGTGACAGTTCCATTAGAATATCACCGGCTGTCGGATTCTCAAATCCATAACTGAAATCCATCGAAGGAATATCAGCCTTTGCTATAAGCCGTTTCAAATGGTTGAATTCAGCCTTACTGAGAACACCTTCCTCCCGTTTCGGTCTGGAAGAGCGCTCAAAATTGTCCATAAAGAAATTGGTTACCTCCTTACGGAATTTTCCGCAACTGTCGACTGTAAACTTTGCTCGATATTGTCTGAACGACTCCACGCTGTAGGTGAAATATAATTTCTCTAATCCCTTATTGCCTGCAAAGCAAGCCGTGCACGCAAAACCGAGCATACAAAGAAACAGCCAACGATGAAAAGACAGATTCTTTTGTGGCATAGGACAACACATCTTCTTTTGTTGCTCCGGCACCAACTATTCGGTTGATGCCGGAACACTGTTTTAGTAATAAGTACTACTGCCAGGGCTTTGCCTGAATAAGCCAGGGAGTACCTTTCTCATCATTGCCTTCCATCTGTATCTGATTCTCCGGTATGGGAAGCATTGTCTTGGCAGCTGGCAATGGAGATGCACTTGCAAATTTAGGAATATACTGCTTCTCGTAGTTCACATACTCACGCAGCTCTTTCTCCATGTAATCTCCTCCCCAGCGAGCAAGGTCAAACCAACGTTCTCCCTCCATGGCGAGTTCCAGCTTGCGTTCCATTCTCACAGCCTTCAAGCAAGTCTCCTTATCGGTGAATGCCGGATGAGTGCTGGGGTAAAGAGAAATTTTATAATTGGCGGCAGGCGATCCATCGGGCATTCTCACGATATTCACCTCAAGACCAGCCCTCTGCCGGATCTTGTTTACCTGTTCCATAGCCTGAGCCATCTTCCCGTCTTGAGCCAAGCACTCTGCATAGAGCAAAATCATGTCACGAACACTTAAATACTCTATATTCATGGCAGAGCCAGGAGCCCACCCGTTGAATATGGCTTTCATACCTGCACGATCTTCAGCTTTACTGAACACATGCTTCTTGGGCATGAAGATACCACCGTTCACAGGATTGCGTACCCAGTCGTTGGCTGGCAATCCCCAGTCTTTGTAAGGAATACCGAAACGTCCTACTGCAAAGTCCAGCCGTGGGTCAACAGCAATGGTGTTGTCGTTGACTCCTACAGCTTCGCCAACTCCGCCACGTTTTGACACACTGGGCAACTTACGGTACTCTCCATTCAAATAGGGAAGACCATCCTTGTCGACCTGGAACGAATTGACCAGTTCATAAGAAGGCTGGTAGAATCCGCAGCAGCCGCCAGGGCCAGAGTTATGGGGATAATTCAAGCACCAAGCTGCATTACCCGTATCTTGGGCCGCATTAGAGAACTGAAGAGCAAAAATAGACTCTTTCCCATTCTCCGTGAGGGCATCAAAGTTGTTGTTCAGATTATCCTCCAGACCATATTTAAGACCATTGCTTGTCACTCCATGTGCAATGATATCGGCCAAGAGAGTCTCTGCTTCTGCGTACTTCTGCTGATAGACCAGAATTTTGGCCTTGAGGGCCTTTGCAGCCCATACATTAGGTCTGCCCACATCTGTCTGGGTATTAGGAAGGAGGGAGATTGCTGCGTCAATGTCAGCCACCACATTCTCGTAGATATCCTTATCGTTGTGTATTTTTGGATCGTTTTCAGTGTTGTCGCCAGGCACATAGGGGATGTAGGGACCAAACACCCTGATACCCTCAAAATAGGCCAAAGCCTTGATGAATCGAAGCTCGCCCTCGCGTGACTTCCGCGTGGCTTCGTCCATGTCTTTGGCCATTGGAATCATCTGCAAGGCCAGGTTCACCCGATGGCTCACAGTGTAGACCCATGCCCATTTCTGCTCCACATAGTTGTTGGTCGTGAGCGTGTTGTAAAGCTCTATCTCGTTGACCACGGACTGATCGCCAGGGTCGGATCCTTTGTTCGCATCGCCACCATAAATACCACCGAAGACCCAGTTGAAGGGCGTTTGCTGATAAGGGTCGTAGTTTGTATTGGCCCAAGTACTCAGTCCGGCATATGCGTCGATGGTCAACAAGTTGACACCAGTGGCATTTTGAAGTGCTTCTTGACTGATAACTCCCTGGGCATCCTTGGCAAGAAAACTCTCGCCACAAGAGCCTAAGACGAAGACGGAACATAGAGCCGTCAAGTAACAATATATCTTTTTCATAACGATGATTAATTTTGATTAGAATACGAAGTTGATGCCAAACAGGAAGCGCATGGTTGTAGGCCATCCTCCCATATCGATTCCACGCTGCAAATCGGCGCCACTGCCATTTCCTACATTGGAATTAGTAAGTTCGGGATCGAGGCCTGTATACTTAGTGATAGTAAGCACATTCTCTGCTTGCAGGTAGATGCGCAGATTCTTGAGAGAGAGCCGCTTCACGATTTTTTGCGGGAAGGTGTAGCCCAAAACCACATTTTTCAGCCGGAGAAAAGAGGCATTCTCTACATAGTAAGAACAGGAATTAGTACCTGAATAGGAATCCCCATAATCAAGGATGGGTAGTTTGGCATGAGAGTTGTCGGCTC